>NZ_JBEOVY010000370.1:0-7296 GCF_040295745.1 Saccharopolyspora sp. NPDC002686 | reverse complement strand
GTTTCAATTGAAACTGCACACCCGGGCGTGTCGGATCACAGTTTCCATTGAAACTGCGGGACCCCGGCCCCTCGGCGCGGGTCAGAGCGCGGCGACCCGCTCGGACGTCGGGGACTTGAGGAGTTCGGCCTGCTTCTCGCGGTAGTCCTGCACGTTGGACAGCTTGATGTCCTCGTAGCCGCGGATCACGTCCGGCAGCTCGGCCAGCTCCAGCAGGGCCGGGTGGTCGGTGGCCATGGCCTGCTCGACGACACCGCGGTACTGCTCGACCAGTTCGCGCTCCACGCGGCGGACCTTGGCGTAGCCGAACGGGTCCAGGCGGGTGCCGCGCACCTTGCGCATCGTGCGCAGCAGCCGGAGTACCTGGCGGAACCACGGGCCGAGGCTGATCTTGCGGTTCATGCCCAGCGCGCGCAGCACCGGCGGGTGCAGGCGGAACGAGTAGCGGGAACCCGCGCCGAACTGGGCTTCGACGTCGGCCAGCAGGCGCTCGTCCAGCGACAGCCGGGCCACCTCGTACTCGTCCTTGTAAGCCATCAGCTTGTGCAGGTTGCGGGCCACCGCCTCGGCCACCGCGGTGGTGCTCTCGCGCCGCACCCGCTCGACGAACTCCGCGTAGCTCCGGGCGTACTCCTCGTCCTGGTAGTCGACGAGGTCCGGGATCCGGATGTCCAGCAGGCGGGCCAGTTCCGAGCCCTCGGCCGCCTTCACGATCGCCCGCACCCGCTGCGCGGCCGGGCTCGGCGCCGGTGCTTCGACCGGGGCCGGGGCGATCTCGGCCTGCAGCGCGTCCGGGTCGGCGATGGCTTGGCGGCCGCGGCGGAACGCCTGGATGTTGGCCGCCACCGCGGCGCCGTTGAGCTCGATCGCCTGCTCGATGCTCTCGGCCGACAGCTGCAGCGCGCCGCACTGGTAGGCCGCGCCGAGCTGGAGGATGTTGGCGAACTGGTCGTCGTCGAACAGCTCCTCCGCCAGGCCGCGCGCGTCCAGGTAGTAGGCCCGGGCGGTGGCGTCGTCGAGGGTCGAGCGGATGCCGGACTGCTGCGGGAACGAGACCTCGGTGTCCACCACCATCCGGCCGGTCGGGACCTCGGTCGTGGACACCACCGCGGTCGTGCGGTCCGCGTCGGCCGTGGCCAGGTGCACCGGGTCGGCGGCCACCAGCAGGTCGCAGCCCAGGTAGAGGTCGCACTCGCCGGCGGCCAGCTTCGCCGCCTGCTCGACCACCGCCGAGGTGATCTTGAGGTCGGAGACGACCGCGCCGCCCTTCTGCGCGAGACCGATCTGGTCCAGAGTGCGCACCTGGCGGCCGTCGATCACCGCGGCGGTGGCCAGGATCTGGGTCACCGTGACCACGCCGGTACCGCCGACGCCCGTGATGCGGACGGTGAAGTCGTCGTCACCGCGCTGCGGTTCGGGCAGCTCACCGGTCGTCAGCTCGCTGATCTCGCGGCGCTTCTTGCGCCCGCTGGGCACCACCGTCAGGAACGACGGGCAGTCACCGGACAGGCAGGAGTAGTCGACGTTGCAGGACGACTGGTGGATCCGGGTCTTGCGGCCGAACTCGGTGGACACCGGCTGCACCGACAGGCAGTTGGACTTCGCGCCGCAGTCCCCGCAGCCCTCGCACACCCGCTCGTTGATCAGCACCTTCTCCGCCGGGGTCTCCTGCTTGCCGCGACGGCGCTTGCGGCGCTTCTCCGCCGCGCACTCCTGGTCGTGGATGAGCACCGTGACACCAGGTACCTTCGCCAGTTCCGCTTGCGCGTCGAGCATTTCGTCGCGGTGGCGGACGGTCACGCCGCGGGGGAGCTTGCCGGTCAACCGCTTCGGCGCATCGCTGGTGACGACGACCTTCGAAGCGCCTTCCAGCAGCAGGAGTTCGGCGATCTTGCCGACCGGCAGCGCGCCGACCGCGTCCTGCCCGCCGGTCATCGCCACCGCGGAGTTGTGCAGCAGCTTGTAGGTGATGTTCACGCCGGCCGCGGCCGCCGCGCGCACCGCCAGGCTGCCGGAGTGGGTGAAGGTGCCGTCACCGATGTTCTGCACGAAGTGCTCGGTGCCGACGAACGGCGCCATGCCGATCCACTGCGCGCCCTCGCCGCCCATCTGCGTGATGCCGACGACGTCGCCGACCTGGTCGGGGTCCATGAACAGCGCCATCGTGTGGCAGCCGATGCCCGCGCCCACCACGGTCCCGTCGGGCACCTTGGTCGAGGAGTTGTGCGGGCAGCCGGAGCAGAAGTACGGCGTGCGGGCCAGCAGCGGGACCGAGATCCGCTCGCGGCGGCGGCGCTGGCGCCAGGCGTCGATCTGCGGGATTTCGCCGTGCGCGGTCAGCCGGTCGGCCAGGCCGCGGGCGATCTTGTCCGGGTCGAGTTCGCCGAGCTCGGTGAACAGGGTCCGGCCGTCGGGCGTCTTCTTGCCGTGCACCCGCGGCGCGTCCGGACGGCCGTAGAGCACCTCCTTGATCACCGGCTCCAGGAACGCCCGCTTCTCCTCGACGACCACGATCTCGGTCAGGCCCTCGGCGAACTCCCGGACGATGGTGGGCTCCACCGGGTGGATCGCGCCGAGCTTGAGCAGCCGGATGCCGAAGCGCGCGAGGTCCTGCTCCTCGAGGCCGATGGTGCGCAGCGCCTGGCGGAGGTCCAAGTAGGACTTCCCGGCGGTCACGATGCCGATCCGGTCGGAGCTGCTGGAGTGCGTGATCCGGTTGACGCCGCTGGCCCGCAGGTACTCCAGCGCCAGCGGGACCCGCACGTTGTACAGGCTGCTCTCCAGGCCGGCGAGTTCGGCGCCCAGCAGTCGCGCGCTGGGGCGGTGCGAGTAGGCCTCCGGGCGCATTTCCGGCGGGGTCCAGTCCGGGGTGACGACCGCGGTCCCGGCCGCGTCGGCGACGTTGGCGACCACCTTCAGCGCCGACCACAGGCCGCTCGCCCGGGACAGCTCGACCGCGTGCCGCCCGAAGTCCAGCAGGTCCTGGGAATCCGCCGGGAAGAACGTGGGGATCTGCAGGTCGGCGAGGGCGGCTTCGGAGTGGGCCGGAACGGTGGAGGACTTCGCGTTCGGGTCGTCGCCGACCAGCGCGACCGCACCGCCGCGGGGGTCGGTGCCTGCCATGTTGGCGTGCCGCAGCGCGTCACCGGCCCGGTCCAGGCCGGGGGCCTTGCCGTACCAGACGCCGAGGACGCCGTCCGGGCGCTGCGTGCCGAGCCGCTCGGCGAGCTGGCTGCCCAGCACCGAGGTCGCGGCCAGTTCCTCGTTCAGGCCGGGGCGGTGCACTACGTCGTGCTCGGCGAGCAGCTTCGCGCGGCGGGCCAGCTCCAGGTCGAACCCGGCCAGCGGCGAACCCTCGTAGCCGGAGACGAACGCAGCGGTGTTGGAGCCCGCGCGGCGGTCTAGGCGGATCCGGTCGAACAGCATCCGCACCAGGGCCTGCACCCCGGTCACGTAGACCGTGCCCGCATCCCGGAGGTAGCGGTCGTCCAGCGTGAACGCGGCCATGTCGAACTCCTTCTCGCCGGGGTGCGTCGTGATCGACGCCACTTCAACCCAAAACCGCGTGACGCACAACACTGCGACCCGAAACGGTGACGACCATGCAAACTTCGGTCGATACAAGCCTTCCGCACCGCTGAATTTTGCGTACCATCCGTGCGCATGGCCGATCAGACGCTCGATGCGACGGATCACGAGATCCTGGCGCTGCTGCGCGAGGACGCTCGCCGCACCCTGTCGGACATCGCCACGCGGGTGACCCTGTCGACGGCGGCGGTGAAGCGCCGGATCGACCGGCTGCAGGAGCTCGGCGTGATCCTCGGCTACACCGTCCAGCTCGACCACGCCAAGCTCGGCTGGCCGGTGGAGGCCTTCATCGAGCTGCGCTTCCTGGGCACCAGCAACGTGGACGAGATCGTCCAGACCACCACCCGGATGCCGGAGGCGCAGGCGGTGTTCACCATCGCGGGCGATCCGGACGCGCTGGTCTGGATGCGGGTGCGGGACATGGCGCACCTGCAGCGCACCATCGACGAGATCCGCCGCAGCCACCGCGTGACCAGCACCAAGACGCTGATCGCCCTCGACTCCTGGCAGCGCGGCGTCAAGAGCCCGTGAGTCTTTTCCGGGGCTATGGCACCAGAAAGTGCTCGCGGCCTGTGACCTGCGAAAATGTGGACCAGCGACGAGTTCTGGGACTGGGTGCGGTCGGCGGTGGGAACCGGATCGGGCTTCGGGGCGCTGATCGTTCCAGCAGGACAAACCGGTCCGGGCGCGCGATGCTGGGCCCATGGTCGGTGATCTGGAGTTGGCCGTGGTTCCGGCACTGCTGCCCGCTGGGCCGCCGGGCGTCGAGATCCGGCTGGACGGGCTCGTCGTGGGCGAGCTGGAGCTGCGGGTCTGCCACGATTGCCGGGTCGTCGTGCTCGAGCACGTTCGCATCGACCGGCGGTGCCGCCGGCGCGGGCTGGCGACCCTGGCCGTCGGCCTGATGCGCAGTTCGTGGTCGGACTACCGGTGGAGTGCTGGTCCGTTCGAGCCGACCACCGAGGCGCTCGGCTTCTGGCACTCCCTGGACGACCTGCGCGCCGAACCCGACGAGTGCGAGCACCTGCGCAACTGACGCTTGACCTCCAGCACGCTCGAGCTTGCAGGTTGGGCGCATGGGAAAGCACGCGAATGACGAATGGCGGATCGGCGACGTCGACCTCGACGACTACTTGGCGCGGATCGGGCACCCGGCGGTCGCGGGGCCGTCGGCGGAGGTGCTGCGCTCGTTGCACGAGGCGCACGTCCAGGCCATCCCGTTCGAGAACCTCGACGTCGTCCTGAGGCGGTATCCCGCGGTCGAACTGGCCGCCATCAACGACAAGCTCGTCCACCGGAAGCGCGGCGGGTACTGCTTCGAGCACGCGCTGCTGTTCGCCGCGGTGCTGGAGAGGCTGGGTTTCGACGTCGAGCGGCGGATGGCGCGGGTCCACGCCGAGGGCTCCGGCTACCGGACGCACATGATGCTGCGCGTCCGGGTGGACGGCGCGGACTACCTGGCCGACGTGGGCTTCGGCGCGGGAATGCTGTCGCCGATGCCGCTCGAGGACGGCGCGGAGGTGGATCAGGCCGGTTGGCGGCACCGGATCGTCCGTCGGGGTCCACTGTGGAGCTTGCAGAAGGCCGGGGAGTCCGGGTGGGAGGAGTTGCACGCCTCCGACGCGCAGCCGCAGCGGCTCTCGGACTACGAGGTGGCGAACCACTACGTCGCGACGCACCCGAAGTCGCCGTTCGTCGGCAAGCCGGTGGTGTTCCGGTTGGCGCCCGGGGTGAGCCGCAAGCTGGTCGGCGACGAGCTCACCGCGGAGCACGCGTCGGGCGAGGTCGAGGTCGAGAAGGTGGCGCCCGACCAGCTCGGGGACGTGCTGCGGGGGCTGGGGATCTCGTTGCCGGAGGAGGACGTCGAGGTGCTCCGGCGGGCTTCGGAATCCACAGTGGAGAAGGAGTTGACCTCAAGTAATGTCGAGGTTCCATGATGGTCGGGACAGCTCGATCCACATGGAGGACACGATGGCGGAGACCCGACTGCGCGTGGGCATCATCGTCGGCAGCACCCGGGAGGGGCGGTTCGCCCGGACCGTGGCCGACTGGTTCGCCGGGCAGGCCCGGCAGCACCCGGAACTGCAGGTCGACCTCATCGACCTGGCCGAGGCCGACCTGCCCGCGGTGATGCCTTCGGTGAAAACCCCGCAGGTGCGCGATTTCACCGCTCGACTGGACGCCGCCGACGGCTTCGTGGCGATCACGCCGGAGTACAACCACGGCTACCCGGCGCCGTTGAAGGCGGCCATCGACCTGGCGAACGCGGAGTGGCACACCAAACCCGTCGGATTCGTCAGCTACGGCGGGATTTCCGGTGGGTTGCGGGCGGTGGAGCAGCTGCGGCAAGTCTTCGCCGAACTGCACGCGATGACCGTCCGCGAAACGGTCAGCTTCCACGGCGCCGGCGCGTGCTTCGACGCGGCGGGCAACCCCGAGGACGCCACCGGTCCGGCGACTGCCGCGAAGGCGCTGCTGGACCAGCTCGTGTGGTGGGCGCGGGCGAGCGCGGAGGCGCGGATCCGGCGTCCGTACCGCTGAACTGCGCCAGTCGGCCCCTTGTCGCCGCCGCGGTGGCGGGCGAAGCTACACCCCGGGATGCCCGCCGGGGGAGGGGCGATGTGGTGGTTGCGCGCGTTGGGCACGTTGGTCGCCACCGTCGTCGTGCTGCTCGGCGGATTGGCCCTGCAACCAGCGGGGACGAGCTCGGTGCCGATCGCACGACCGCAGCCGCCACCTGAACCACCACCGCCCGCGCCGCCGCCGGTCGGACCGCCGGTGCTCGCGGTGAAGGTGGACAACTCGCCACCGGCCCGCCCGCCGACCGGCATCGGCGCGGCCGACGTCGTGTACGTCGAACCCGTGGAAGCCGGGATCAGCAGGCTGATAGCGGTTTTCGGCACGCGGAAGCCGCCCGTGGTCGGGCCGGTGCGCAGCGCTCGGCAGACCGATCTGCGCCTGTTGCCGCAGTTCGGACGTCCGGCGCTGGCGTTCTCCGGCGCGGCGCCGGAACTCCTGCCGGAGATCGACCGGGCACCGGTGATCAGCGCCTCGCAGGCATCGGTGCCCGGTGCGTTCTTCCGGGGGCCGGGGCAGGCGCCGCACAACCTGTACGTGCGGCCGCCCGCGCTGCCGCCGGGCGAGGGGTGGTCGCCGAGCGCCGCGTTGACCTTCGGACCGGCTCCGAGCGGTGGAGTTCCGACGAACGGCGAGGACGTCGCGTACCGGTCGGCGCGGGTGGGTTTCAGCTGGTCGCCGGGGGATCAGCGGTGGTTGGTGTCGATGGACGGCCGCCGGCACGTGGCGACCGACAGCGGACGCCTCGCGGCGAGCACCGTTGTGCTGCAAGAAGTTCCGGTGTCGGACTCGCCGTTCCAGGACGTGGTCGGCAACGTCTCGCCGTTCGCGGAGACCGTCGGATCGGGCCGCGCGGTGGTCCTCCGCGACGGCCAGGCCTTCGAAGCCCGCTGGAACCGCCCCGCCCCGGAAGTCGGCACCACCTACACAACGCCGACCGGAACCCCGATCCCCTTCGCGCCGGGCCAGGTCTGGATCGCCCTCGTTCCGGCGCCGTAGATCCGTGAGCACTTTCTGTTGCTATAGCACCAGAAAGTGCACACGGGGCATCAGGTGAGGTCCACCAGGGCCTGGACCGGGCGGAGATCATATCGGTAGAGCGTAGGGTAGGGAAATTGTGTTGGTCAGGTG
>NZ_JBEOVY010000369.1:0-7314 GCF_040295745.1 Saccharopolyspora sp. NPDC002686 | reverse complement strand
TCGCACCTGTCATTGATCATCGTTGAACGGCACGTCGACCGGACCTACCGCGCGAGACGTGACTTCCTTCAGCATGTCGGAGCACTTCTCGCCGATGGCCATGGTGGTGATGTTCGGGTTCACCGCCACCAGGAACGGCATCACCGAGGCGTCCGCGACGCGCAGACCCTGCACGCCCTTGACCCGCAGGCGCGGGTCCAGCGGCTTGCTCGCGTCGTCCTCAGCGCCCATCGGCACCGAGCACGCCGGGTGGTAGACGGTGTTGTGGGTGCGCTTCAAGTAGTCCGCGATCTCGTCGTCGGTCTGCACGTCCGGACCCGGGAACAGCTCCGCGCCGGCCCACTCCTGCATCGCCGGCTGCGCCACGATCTTGCGGGCCAGCTTGATGCCCTCGGTCATCACCCGCATGTCGTGCGGGTCGGTGAAGTACCGCGGGTCGACCTTCGGCTTGTCCCGGAAGTCGCGGCTGCGCAGCCGCACCGTGCCCGTGGAGCGGGCGCGGGTGACGTTCGGGGTCAGGCAGAAGCTGTTCTCCGAGGTCGGGTAGCCCTGCCGCACGGTGTGCATGTCGAAGGGCACCGAACCGTAGTGGAACATCAGGTCCGGCCGGTCCAGGCCGTCCTCGGTGGTGGTGAAGATGCCGATCTCCCACCACTGCGTCGAGTCGGTGACCATCGGCTTCTTGGCGTCCCAGCTGATGACGCCCTCCGGGTGGTCCTGGAGGTTGGACCCGACGCCGGGGGAGTCGACCAGCACGTCGATGCCGAACTCGCGCAGGTGCTCGGCCGGGCCGATGCCCGACAGCATCAGCAGCTTCGGGGTGTCGATGGCACCGGTGGACAGCACCACCTCGCGGCGGGCGGTGACCGTGCGGGTGTGGATCAGGTCCGCGTCCAGGTACTCCACGCCGGTGGCGCGGGTGCCGTCGAAGGTGACCTTCTTCGCCCACGCCTGGGTGCGGATCTCCAGGTTCGGCCGGTCCAGGTTCGGGTGCAGGTACGACACCGACGAGGAGGAGCGGGTGCCGTCCTCCTTGCAGTTGATCTGGAACCAGTTGGCGCCGTGCGTGACGGTCTTGCCGGAGTTGAACTCCGTGGTCGGGATGCCCTGCTCCTCGCAGGCCTGCAGCATCGCGACACCGCACGGGTCGTTCGGCGGGACGCTGCGCAGGGTCACCGGGCCGCTGCGGCCGTGGTGCTCACCCGGGGCGTCGTTGGTCTCCAGCCGCTTGTAGAGCGGGAAGATGTCCTTGGCGCCCCAACCGGTGCAGCCCATCGACTCCCACTCGTCCAGGTCCTCGGCCGGGGCCCAGAAGGCGATGCAGGAGTTGTGCGAGGAGCAGCCGCCGAGCACGCGGGCCCGGGCGTGGCGCATGAAGGAGTTGCCGTTCTCCTGCGGCTCGATCAGGTAGTCCCAGTCGTAGCCGGACTCCAGCAGTGCCATCCAGCGCTTGAGCTCGAGGATCGCCTTGTCGCCGACGTCCGACGGACCGGCCTCGAGCAGGCACACGGTGACGTTCGGGTCCTCCGAAAGCCGCGACGCGACCGCCGCACCCGCGCTGCCACCACCGACCACCACGTAGTCGAACTGGTCTGTCATTGTCCGAATCTCCGTTTCTGTGAATAAGAGTTCTGGTCATCCCGCTTCGTGGGCGGGTTGAGCGAACCTCTCAGGCGACCGGGCTGGTCTTCTCTTTGTCCGAAGTGGACGAATGTTCGGCGAGAACGCCGACCTTGTGCCGCTGGACGAACCAGTAGTACGCGAATCCGCCCACCGCCGCGACTCCGACGAACAGCACCGAGCTGTACTGCAGGTACCAGTGGTACGGCGGCTCGGCGTTGTAGACCTCGCGGCGCGGCCAGGCCAGGTTGATGGTCATGCCGGCGCCCCACACCACGGCCAGCACGTTGATCGGCAGCCCCAGCTTGCCCAGGCCGAACCGGCCTTCCTCCTTGCCGGGCTTCCACTTGCCGCGCAACCGCGCGACCAGCATCGGCACGGTGACCAGCAGGTAGGAGATGTAGATCAGGATGATCGCCAGGCTGGTGATGGCGGTGAAGATCTGCGGCTGACCGATGTTGACCAGCAGCAGCGCCACCGCGATCACGCCGATGACGATGGCGGGGACGACCGGGGTCTGGAACCGCGGGCTGACGCGGGCCAGCAGCTTGCCCGCCGGCAGCGCGTTGTCGCGGGCCATGGCGAAGACGATCCGGATCGCCGCGGTGTGCACCGCGAGCACGCACACCGTGATCGCCACGAAGATCGCCAGCAGGAACAGCCGGCCGACGAGCGGGCCGAGCGCGTCGCTGAGCACGAACTGCAGACCGCTGGTGGCCAGCTCCGGTGCGGAGAAGTCGCGCGTGGCCATCATGCCGAACAGCAGGATCAGGCCGCCGAGCACGAACGAGGCGATCAGCGCCCGCAGGATCGCCTTGGGGGCGTTGCGGTGCGGGTCGATGGCTTCCTCGCCCAGCGATGCGGCGGTGTCGAAGCCGTACATCACGTACGACGAGGCGATCCCGGCGACCAGGAACGCGCTCAGGTAGTTGCCGCCGAAGGCGGCCTCGGTGCCGTTGGTGTCGAGCACGACGGTCGGCGGGTTCACCACCACCAGCGCCAGCGCGATGATCAGCAGCACGGCGGCGGCCAGCTCGATGAACACACCGGCGCTGTTGATCTGGGCCATCAGCTTGACGCCGAAGGCGTTGACCAGCGTGGTGAACAGGATCAGCACCGTCGCCAGCAGGATGCCGTTGACCGCGGCATCGGTGGCGTTGCCGCTGTCACCGATGATCTGGAAGCCGGCCCAGATCTGGGGGAGCGTGTTCTGGTAGGCCAGGGCGGTGGCCGAGATCGAGACGATCGAGGCCAGCAGCATCATCCACCCGGCCAGCCAGCCGACGTGCTGACCGCCCAGCTTCTTCGCCCAGTTGTAGACGGAACCGGCGATCGGGTATCGCGATGCCAGCTCGGCGAAACTCAACGCCACGAGCAACTGCCCGACGAACACGATCGGCCAGGACCACCAGTAGGCGGGTCCACCGAAGGACAGGCCGAAGTAGGACAGTTGGAAGGTGCCGGTGAGCACCGAGATGTAGCTGATCCCGGCGGCGAAGGTGTGGAAGCTTCCGAGGCTTCTCTTCAGTTTGTTGGTGTAGCCGAACTCGTTGAGCTCGGCGTCGTGATTGGGCGCGCTCATGCCCCGAACTCCTTTCCCGGTCAACGCGCCCGCCGGAGCAGGAGGGTTGGACCGGGTGGTTGCTTGCTTCGCGCGGTTTGTGCGATCGCGGCCAGTTCAGCCGCGTATGAGCGCGCTGCGGCGGTGGATCGGTTGCACCGCCGCAGCGCGTTTGGTCGTGCTTACTTCCCGGAGAACCAGTTCTGCGGACCGGGCCGCAGGTTCTGGTAGACGTGCTTGGCCTCCTGGTACTCGCCGAGGCCGGCGCGGCCGAGTTCGCGGCCGATGCCGGACTGCTTGTAACCGCCCCATTCCGCCTGCGGCAGGTAGGGGTGGAAGTCGTTGATCCAGACGGTGCCGTGCCGCAGCCGGTTGGCCACCCGCTGCGCCTTGGCCGGGTCACCGGTGAACACCGCGCCGGCCAGGCCGTAGTGGGTGTCGTTGGCGATGCGCACCGCGTCGTCCTCGTCGGTGAAGCGCTCCACGGTCAGCACCGGGCCGAAGGACTCCTCGACCACGGCGTAGGAGCCCTGCTGGACCTCGTCGAGGACGGTCGGCAGGTAGTAGTGGCCGTTGGCGTAGCGCTCGCCCTCGGGGCGGCGGCCACCGGTGCGCAGCACGGCGCCCTCGGCGACGGACTTGGCGACGTAGTCGTCGACCTTCTGCAGGTGCGCCGCGGAGATCAGCGGGCCGGTCTCGGCCTCGCTGTCGAACGGGCCGCCGATGCGGATCAGCTCGGCGCGGCGGACGATCTCGTCCACCAGCGCGTCGTGCAGCTCGTCCTGGACGATCAGCCGCGCGCCCGCCGAGCAGACCTGGCCGGAGTGCAGGAAGATCGCGGTCAGCGCGTAGTCGACGGCGGTCTCGAAGTCGGCGTCGGCGAAGACCACGTTCGGGTTCTTGCCGCCGAGCTCCAGCGCGACCTTCTTGACCGTCGGCGCCGCGGCGGCGGAGATCTTGCGGCCGGTGTGCAGACCACCGGTGAAGGAGATCAGGTCCACGTCGGGGTGCTCGGCCAGCACCGAGCCGACCTCGGCGCCGGTGCCCAGCACCAGGTTGCCGACGCCGGCGGGCAGGCCCGCCTCGGCCAGCGCGCGCATCAGCAGGATGGCGGTGCCGGGGGTCAGCTCGCTGGGCTTGAGGACGAAGGTGTTGCCGGCGGCGATGGCCGGGGCGACCTTCCAGGCCACCTGCAGCAGCGGGTAGTTCCAGGGCGTGATCATTCCGCACACGCCGACCGGCTCGTACTGGACGCGGCTGATCGAGTCCGGCGAGCCGGTGTCCACGACGCGTCCCGCGTCGGTGCCGGCGATCTTGCCGTAGTAGCGGAAGCACGCGGCGATGTCGTCCATGTCGTACTCGCTCTCCACCAGGCGCTTGCCGGTGTCGAGCGATTCGGCGCGGGCGAACTCGGCCTTGTCGCGCTGGATGATGTCGCTGACCCGCAGCAACAGGTCGCCGCGCTCCCACGGCGAGGTGCTCGCCCAGGAGCCCTCGTCGAAGACGCGGCGAGCAGCGGCGATGGCGCGCTCGGTGTCGGCGCGCCCGCCCTCGGAGACGGTGGCCACCAGCTCCCCGTCGGCGGGGCAGTGGATCTCGCGGGTGCGACCGTCCGCGGCCGGCACCCATTCGCCGTCGATGAACAGCGTGGGTGCTGAATTCTCAGCTTGCGACATGCTCGTATCCCCGTGATGGTTGTGCTTTTTGTGCTGGAACCGCCCGGTTGCGCACTTCTGGTGGCGGCGTGGTCACACAATGACGTGAGAACCGGATCTTCGCCACGCGAATCGTCATCGGTGCATCGAGTAGGAATTCGCCGAAAGGTGCCGTCGGCGCGCCTTGCAGCGATTTCACCTCCTGACGGTGCATTCGGTGGCGGCCGGGCGATGTATTCGTTCAATTCCAGCGGAGGTCGATTCCTCGACCTGGTCCGTGATTGCTCTCAGTGCTGGCGAAGACCCTAACACCGGACATGTACAGATGTACATCACCTGGGTTGCCCGATGTCGTTCGCCGTTGAAAATATGCGCTCCGAACAGCGGTAACGCGAATTCGGTGACCTGGACCGCATCGCGTTGGAGCCCCGGCATGGCAGGCTGTACTTGGTCAACTCGGCCCGCCGTCGAGAAGCAGCCGGCACCAGGAGGACGTCCCAGCGAATGTCGACCACGCAGCCCGCGCCCGCCGCGCGCCGCAAGGACCCGACCAGGCCCGAACGCATCGCGCGGGCCGCGATCGACGTGGTCGCCGAGCGCGGCGTGGACAAGCTCACGCACCGTGCCGTCGCGGCTGCGGCGGGTGTTCCGCTGGGGTCGACCACCTACTACTTCGCGACCCTCGACGATCTGCTGGTCAGCGCCCTGCGGCAGGCCGCCGCCGATGACGTCGCGCAGATGCGGCAGTGGGCCGAGGGGCTCGGCGACAACGGCGATCTCGCGACCGCGCTGGCCGATCTCGTGCTGCACTACCTGGGCCCGGCCCGGTTGCAGACCGCGGTCCAGCACCAGCTCTACATCGCCGCGCTGCACAAGCCCGCGCTGCACCACGCGAGCCAGGAGTGGGACAACGCGCTGGCCGAGCTGTTCGCCGCGCGTACCGACGAGGCCACCGGCCGTGCGCTGTCGGTGGTGTTCTGCGGATTGCTGCTGCAGGGGATCGTCCGGGAAACGGTGCCCGGTCGAGATGAAATCGAGATGATATTCCGCCGGGTCCTGACCGGCGCCGCGGAAAGCTGATTCCGGCGCGGTTTTCCGGCTTGGTGTCCGATCGGTCAACATCGGATGTCCGTTGCATTGCACCGAATCCGGCACTGTTGATCTAGATGCGCGCGGTGGTCAGAATGGGTGCCAGCGATCGTTGGCACCGTCCGCGCCGCGGGCGTCCGGTCTGCCGGTTTCAGCCCGGTGGAGCACATCGCCCGGCGTTTTTCCGGTGTACAACGGACATGCCGCGTCGGGGCGTGGCTCGCTCCCAGCACGATTGATCAACTTCAGGTGGGGTGAGACCGTGGGGCACAACGAAGACCGCGAATTGGTGCCGCTCAAGTCGGATTTCGACACTGTTTGGTACGGGTTCCGCCGTTCTCAGGTGAAGTTCTACATCCAGCAGACCGAGACCGAGATCCGGATGCTCGCAGAGGATCGGGACTCAGCGCTCAGCCAGGTCGGCGACCTGGCCGCGCAGTTGGACCAGGCGCGCGCCGAGGTCGAGGTGCTCAAGCAGCAGCTCGACGACCAGGCGCGCACTCCCATCGATGCCGCTGCGCTGACCGACCGCTTACGCCGCATGGTCCGGCTCGCGCACGACGAAGCGAACGAGGTGGTCGCCGCAGCGCAGGCCGCCTCCGAGCACGAGTGGGCGCGCAGCGAGCAGGCCGCGGCCGAGCTGCGCGAGCGCTACGAGAAGCTGGTCGCCGAGGCCGATGAGTGGCGGCGGCAGTCCGAGCAGCAGCGCAACGAGATGCTGGCCCGCACCCGCAAGGAGGTGCAGGCCATGAAGCGGGAAGCCGAGGAGCACCGCCGTCGCCTCGACGCCGAGGCGGAGGAGCGGCGCACCCAGGTCGAGCACGACTTCGAGGTGTCCATGGCGGCGCGCCGCGAAGAGGCGTCGCGGACCATGGCCGAGCGCGAGCAGGCCAGCCGCGAAGCGGCGCAGCGGCGGGTCCGCGAAGCGACCGCGGAAGCGCAGCGGCGGATCCGGCGGGCCGACGAGTACTCCGAGGCGATGCTGCGCATGCGGCAGGACCTCGCGCAGCGGGTCCGCGCGGCGCAGCAGGTCCTGGCCACCGCGGAACCGTTCCTGGCCGCCACCGAAGCGGGCGCGGCCAGCGAGGGATCGGACGGTTACGTGTCCGAAGTGGTCCGAAGTGGACAGGTCCCGTCCGGCGACGTCGACGTTCCCGAGCAGCGCCACGAGGAACCGGTGCCGGAAGAAGCGGCGGCGAGTCGCAACTGACCGCGGTGCGAGTTCGCGATCACCCCGGGGTGACCGCGATTTCTCGCAGAATTGTCGCATTCAGGCCCGATGGCCGAATTCGAATCGGGTCGAGTTCGGGAGTGGGGGGCCATGAGCGGGGGGATTCCCCCGCGCCCGCGGCTCGCCGGCGAAGGCCCCCCCCCCCCCCCCCCCCCCCC
>NZ_JBEOVY010000368.1:0-7321 GCF_040295745.1 Saccharopolyspora sp. NPDC002686 | reverse complement strand
GACTTCGAGAAGGTCGAGCTGCGAGTGGGCAGGATCGTGGAAGCCGAGCCCAACGAGAAGGCCCGGAAACCCGCCTACGTGCTGAAGGTCGACCTGGGTGAAGACCTCGGCCTGAAGACGTCCAGCGCCCAGATCACGAACCACTACGAGCCGGAAGACCTCCGAGGCCGCCAGGTCTTGTGCGTCTGCAACTTCCCCTCGAAGCGCATCGCAGGGGTGAAGTCGGAAGTCCTGGTGACGGGAGCCCACGACGAGGACGGCAACGTGGTCCTGGCCTCCTTCGCCCACCCGGTCCCGAACGGCACCCGCCTCCTGTGAACCCGCGCCGAGGTTCCCAACTCCGGGGAAGTTTGGAAACCTGACGGCACACCGCGCACGAGCCCAGGAGCCGACCAGATGACGATGCCGTTCCCGGAACCAACGACCCCAACGGCATCCCGAGCCGAGGTCTTCACCAACTACCTCGACTTCTTCCGCTCCCGCGTGATCGAGAAGATCGAGTCCCTCCCCGACCACGAACTCCGCACCAGCAGAGTCCCGTCCAACTGGACCCCGCTGGAACTGGTGAAGCACCTGACCTACGTGGAACTCCGCTGGATCGAATGGGGATTCCAAGGCCAACCGGTCGAAACCCCCTGGGGCGACTGGAAAGACGACCGCTGGCACGTACCCCCATCAGAAACCAAAGAAGACCTCCTGCAGGACCTGCAGGCCCAAGGCCGCCGCACCACCAGCGTCATCGAGAGCACGAACTTGTCGACCCAGGGCCAACCAGGCCCCCGCTGGAGAGACCAACCCCCAGCAACCCTGGAGCGAGTCCTCTTCCACCTACTCCAGGAATACGCCCGCCACCTAGGCCACCTAGACATCATCACAGAACAAGCCACCAACCAGTCCGGCGAGTAAAGCCAACAAACGGCTCCGAATGCGAAAGCACGAGCAATCGTGCTTCGATACGAAGCATCGGCCATCCTTAAGCTTCACTGATCTCGGCAGAAGATTTCAGTCCACGCTAGCTGGTCGAGCCTGGTTTCGATATGTCAGCGTCCAGAGTGTCGAGGTGCGTGCGGACGGTTTCGGCATCGGTATGTCCGAGCTCTTCGAAAATTCCAAGCGCCGCCTGCCATGCTTCCCGGGCACCTTCGGAGTCACCCCCGACGTGTAGGACTTCGCCAAGCTTGGTGAGGCTATTCGCCTCACCAAGGTGATGGCCGATGGTCCGATGGTGCTCCACCTCGCGACGGTAGATGCGCACCGCATTGTCGATGTCGTTCGCGAGGAAGTAGGCCATGCCAAGGCTTGTCAAAGCAAAGCCGTGTGTCATGGAACCAGAACTGCGGTCGACGGCGCGGTGGAGGTGGGCGAACGCTGTGGTGAAGTCACCGAGACGGGCCGATGCAATCCCGAGAATTGAATCGACTCCTACGTCAATGGTCTGGGAGTTGGAATTTTCCTGTATTCGTTGTGCTTCTCGTGCGGATGCGGCCGCGTCCGTGTAGCGCTCCAGTTCGAGAAGATCCTCTCCAATGGCGCCATGTGCTGCGGCTTCCCATTGCTGTTCGCCTAGTTCGGCGAACAGCTCGGCAGCTGACTGCTGGTAACGGAGAGCTGCATGAAATTTTCGACGGAAAAAGTATGCAGTACCTAGGCTCAATAGTAGCCGCGCCTGTGCAGGCCGGTCTCCGCTTTCCTGTGCGCCTTTTAGTCCGTCGGTGCTGCTAGCCTCAAGTTCGTCGATCTGCCCGCGAAGTTTGAGCGGGTAGGTGGCGATGTGTGCGAGCCAGGGCCCGCGGGGCATCCGGAGTGCCACCGCCTGTCGGATGGTGGCTAGCACGCTGGCGTATTCGGCATCCCACCAAGCAAGGGCCTCGTCATTGGTGGCGAAGTCGCGCCACAGTTGTTTGTCGGTGTAATCCAGGTCGGGTAAGGGGACGTTGGCGGACAGTCGTTGGTGAGCGGCGTAGGTTGCGTAGAAGTGGTGGTCGAGAAGGCGTTGTAATGCTGCGGTGCGGTCCTCGTCAGTGTCGTCGGTGTGCGCGCGTTCCCGTGCGTAGGCACGTAGTAGGTCGTGGAAGACGTAGCGGTCTCCTGCGCGCCGGGTGAGCAGATGGGCTCGGCAGAGCTCGGCCAGAACCCGGCGAACGCGGCGCTGATCCACTTCGGCGAGAGCGGCAGCCGCTCCCAAACTGATGTCCGGCGAAGTGGGTAGCCCGAGCAATCGGAACAGCCGCGCGGCTTCTGGGGAGAGTGTGCGGTAGGACCAGGAGAACACCGCCCGGATGCCGGTGCGTCCGCCCACGTCGAGCGCGTCGAGTCGGTCGCGTTCGTCGCGGAGTTCGGTGGCGAGCTCTTCTAGCGGTAGGTCCGGTTCGCCGGCAGCCTGCACGGCGACCAATGTCAGTGCCAGCGGCAGTCCGGCACAGTGCTCCAGCAGTGCCTCGACATCCTCCGGCTCGTCGGCCAGACGTTCTGCGCCGAGATAGCGAGCCAGCAACTGGCGGCCTTCGTCGTGGGTGAGCGTGGCCAGCGCGAGTCGCTGCGCCCCGTGGTGGGCAACGAGCCCGTCTAGCCGCTGGCGGCTGGTCACGATGACGAGGCATCCGGGTGAGCCGGGCAGCAGCGGCAGCACCTGCTCGGCATCACGAGCGTTGTCCAAGACGAGCAGAATTCGCCGCCCATGCAACAGCGTTCGAAACTGCGCCGCCCGGGCCTCTTCTGCGGCCGGCACCGCCTCCGGGGCCACGCCTAGCGCGGTGAGAAAGCCCGCCAATGCCTCAGCCGGGGGAACGGGCTCGGCGGCCGGGTCGAAGCCCCGCAGGTTGACGTACAGCTCGCCGTCGGCGAACTGCTCGCGCACCTGGTGAGCCCACTGCACCACCAGCGTCGACTTGCCCACACCAGCGAGCCCGTCGATGGTCGACACCAGAACGGTGTGGTCGCTGCCAGCACCTTTGAGCAATGTGGTCAACGCATCTTGCTCGACGGTGCGGTTGATGAAGTGCCGCACCGTCGCGGGCAGCTGGCGCGGCACGGCGCGCGAACTCGATGAACCGGCCGGGCCGTGAATGTGCACGTCGCCATGCACGTTCTGCGCCTGGACCACGTTCTCAGCACCCGACGAGCTGTTGCTCGTCCCCGGAGATCCCACGCCAGCACTGTCCTTCTCATGCGTGTTGCGGCAGATGATCAAAGTGAGACTGGCACAAGCACGACAGAACTTGCACCGCCATCCGCGCGGCAGAGGAATCTAGGACTGAAAGCCAAAAATCGAGCAACCAAGAAAGCTGGTTGGTGAGCAGGCCGGGGACGGCACTCAGGGCGAGGAGCAAGCGATACGCGACCCCCGCACCGTGGGGGGTTTGGGGGGTTCGACCCCCCAATGAAATGGCGAAGGAGCCGCGGCCAACGCGATAGCGTGGCACACGGCTCCCAGCTCCGAGCGGATGACGGGAATCGAACCCGCGTTCTCAGCTTGGGAAGCTGATGTTCTACCATTGAACTACATCCGCGTTACCTCTTGTTCGAGGCGTGCACAGCCTAACATGGTGGGGCGCGAAGATCGCAGGTGGGCTCCCGATACGCTGTGGGTGTGTTGCTGAGTGACCGGGACCTGCGCAAAGAGCTCGACGAGGGCCGTCTCGAACTTGATCCGTTCGACGCCTCGATGATCCAGCCGTCGAGCATCGACGTGCGATTGGATCGATTTTTCCGGGTCTTCGACAACACCCGGTACACGCACATCGATCCGTCCAAGCAGCAGGACGAGCTGACGTCGTTGGTGGAGACCCCCGACGATGACCCGTTCGTGTTGCATCCGGGCGAGTTCGTGCTCGGGGCGACGTTCGAGGGCGTGCGGTTGCCGGACGATCTGGCCGGTCGTCTGGAGGGCAAGTCGTCGTTGGGGCGGCTGGGTCTGCTGACGCACTCCACCGCGGGGTTCATCGATCCCGGGTTCTCGGGGCACATCACCCTGGAGCTGTCGAACGTGGCGAATCTGCCGATCACGTTGTGGCCGGGGATGAAGATCGGGCAGCTGTGCCTGTTCCGCCTGTCGAGTCCTGCCGACTTCCCGTACGGGTCGAAGGAGGCCGGCTCGCGGTACCAGGGCCAGCGGGGTCCGACGCCGTCGCGGGCGTACCTGAACTTCAAGCGCGCCGAAACCAAGCGGTGACGCTCCGCAGCTGCGGTTGAGGGTGTTTCTCCTGTTCGTGGCATAGGTCACCGGGGCTTCCCTGGGCCTTTGGCGACGGTGAGCTACTTCACCCTGAATCGAATAAGCAAGTTGGGGGTTCAGAACTTACGATCCCCTCCGCCCGGCGTTCTGGAACGATTCGCAACGGAGCGGTCGACGTGCGGGCAGCAGGAGTACTCGATGTCCGCATTGCAGTCGCGTGCCTCGGGCGCTGCCACCGAGCACCTCGGGCACGTGGTGATGATCGCCGGAGCTGCCGCGCTCGGCGGATTCCTCTTCGGCTACGACACGTCGGTGATCAACGGTGGCGTGGACGCCATCCAGCAGCACTTCAACGTCGGTCCGGCGCTGACCGGCCTGACCGTGTCCTCCGCGCTGCTCGGCTCCGCCGTCGGCGCCGGGGTGGCCGGTGGGCTGGCCGACCGGATCGGCCGGATCCGGGTCATGCAGATGGCCGCGATCCTGTTCATCATCAGCGCCGTCGGTTCGGCGCTGCCGTTCGCGATCTGGGACCTGGCGATCTGGCGGGTCGTCGGCGGTGTCGCCATCGGCATCGCTTCGGTGATCGCGCCGGCCTACATCGCCGAGGTGGCACCTGCCGCCTACCGCGGGCGCTTGGGTTCGTTGCAGCAGTTGGCGATCGTGCTCGGCATCGCGATCTCACAGCTGGTGAACTACGCCTTGGCGCAGGCCGCGGGCGGTAGCGCCTCCGGTGAGCTCGGGCCGTTGCAGGCCTGGCAGTGGATGCTCGGTGCCGCTCTGGTGCCCGCGGTGATCTACTTGGTGGTGGCCTCGACGATCCCGGAATCGCCGCGCTACCTGGTGGCCGTCGGCAAGGTCGACCGGGCGCGCGAGGTGCTGGCGCAGGTCGAATCGGGTGACCCGGACGAGAAGGTCGCCGAGATCAAGGCCGCGCTGGGCGGCGAGCGGAAGCCGCGGTTGAGCGATCTGCGCGGCAAGCTCGGTCTGCTGCCGATCGTGTGGATCGGCATGGCGATCGCCGCGTTGCAGCAGTTCGTCGGCATCAACGTGATCTTCTACTACTCGTCGTCGCTGTGGCACTCGGTCGGCATCGACGAGAGCAGCTCGCTGCTGCTGAGCCTGTTCACCTCGATCGTGAACATCATCGGTACGTTCGTCGCCATCGCGCTGGTGGACAAGATCGGCCGCAAGCCGCTGCTGGTGATCGGTTCGCTGGGCATGGCCGCGTCGCTGGCCGTGACCGGTTGGGCGTTCAGCTTCGCCGAGGTCGTCGGCGAGGACGCGCAGCTGCCGTACCAGTGGGGCGTGGTCGCGCTGATCTCGGCGAGCGCGTTCGTGCTGTTCTTCGCCGCGTCGTGGGGGGTGGTGATGTGGGTGCTGCTGGGCGAGATGTTCCCGGCGCGCATCCGCGCCGCCGCGCTGGCCCTGGGCACCGCGACGAACTGGATCGCCAACTGGCTGGTGACGGTGAGCTTCCCGAGCATGCGGGACTGGAACCTGCCGGTCACGTACTTCATCTACGCCGGCTTCGCGCTGATCTCGGTGGTGTTCGTGGTGAAGTACCTGAAGGAGACCAAGGGCCGCTCCCTGGAAGAAATGGGCAGCTGACCTGGTCGGATTCAGAGCCTGATTCCAGACTCGCCCTGCGTGGCGGTGCGGGTGGCGGAACCTCAGACGCCGCCTGGCTGCGGGATCCCGTTCTTATGTATGTCCAATACACGGCGAACGGGCTGTCCTCGCCAGGCGACGTCTGAGAACCCGCGGCGGTGCAAGCGCCGAGGGTGGGCTAAGCGGCTGCGCCGCTTCAAAGAACAAAGGCAATCAGATCGAGGGGCGTCCCGTTCGGGGCGCCCCTCGATTTTTTCGGCCGGTTCGGGAACAACTCGGGCGGCTTGCGCGTATTAGTTACCGTACATCGTACGAAGGAGCGTGCATGGCCTCTCGCGACATCACCCCGCACCGCCTCGAAATCCCGCAGCAGGACCTCGACTACCTGCGGGAACGCCTGGACCGCGTCCGCTGGCCCGACGAGGTGCCCGGCCTCGGCTGGAACTACGGCCCGCCGCTGGACTACCTGCGGGAGCTGGTGGAGTACTGGCGCGACGACTACGACTGGCGCGCGCAGGAAGCGCGGCTGAACGCATTCCCGCAGTTCACGACCGAGATCGACGGCGCGAACATCCACTTCCTGCACGTCCGCTCGTCGCGGCCGGACGCGCTGCCGCTGCTCATCACGCACGGCTGGCCGAGCTCGGTCGCGGAGTACCTGGACGTCGTCGAGCCGCTCGCCGAAGCCGGGTTCCACCTGGTCATCCCGTCGCTGCCGGGGTACGGGCTGTCCGGCCCGACGACCTCGGTGGGGTGGGGCGCCGAGCGGATCGCGCGGGCTTGGGCGGAGCTGATGAGCCGGCTCGGCTACGAACGGTTCGGCCTGCAGGGCGGCGACTGGGGCACCTGGATCTCGCGCACGGTGGCGATCGACGAACCGGACCGCGTGATCGGACTGCACACCAACGGCATGATCACCTTCCCGACCGGTGACCCGGACGAGATGGCGGAGCTGACCGACGTCGACCACGCGCGGATGGCCAGGTGGCAGCGTTACACCGACGAGCTGTACGGCTACAAGCTGATCCAGTCGACGAAACCGCAGGCGCTGGCCTACTCGCTGGCGGACTCGCCGGTTGGGTTGCTGGGCTGGATCGTCGGCGTGCTCAAGGAGTGGACCGACTGCGAGGACACCCCGGAGGACGCGATCGACCGCGACCGCATCCTGACCACGGTGATGCTCTACTGGCTCACCAACACGGCGGGCTCGGCGGCGCGGTCCTTCGTGGAGACACCGGACAACTCCGAGAAGGCCGCGGAGGAAGGCGTCGTGGAGCAGCTGACCAAGGGCACGGTGCCGCACGGGGTGGCGGTGTTCCCGAAGGACGTCCTCGCGCCGGTGCGCCCGTTCGCGGAGCGCCTCAACAACATCGTCCGCTGGACGGAGTACGACCGAGGCGGAACCTTCCCGGCGATGGAACAACCGGACCTCTACGTCCGCGACGTGCGCGAGTTCTTCGCCTCCCTGCGGTGACGGTCCTGAGCGCCGCCCGCCATTCCGCCCATCATGCCCATCGGCATCATGCCGCCGTACATCCC
>NZ_JBEOVY010000367.1:0-7344 GCF_040295745.1 Saccharopolyspora sp. NPDC002686 | reverse complement strand
TGGGTTTCCCCGCGGCCAGCCGGGCCGCACACCTTCGTCTTACTTGGCCTTCTCGAGGATCTCGACGAGCCGCCAGCGCTTGCTGGCCGACAGCGGCCGAGTCTCCATCAGCAGCACGCGGTCGCCGACGCCGGCCGAGTTGGCCTCGTCGTGCGCCTTGACCTTGCTGGTCTGGCGCATGACCTTGCCGTAGAGGGCGTGCTTCTTGCGGTCCTCGAGGGAGACCACGATCGTCTTGTCCATCTTGTCCGAGACGACGTAGCCCTCGCGCACCTTGCGACGGTTGCGCTCCACGCCCTGTCCTTCTTTCTCGCTCATGCCGCGCCCTCCTCAGCGCCTTCGGGGGAAACCGTCAGGCCGAGTTCACGCTCTCGCATGATCGTGTAGATCCGGGCGATGTCCTGCCGGACCGTGCGCAGCCGCCGGTTGTTGCTCAGCTGACCGGTGGCCATCTGGAAGCGGAGGTTGAACAGCTCCTCCTTCGCTTCCTTCAGCCGCTGGACGAGCTCCTCGTCGTTAAGCTCGCGGAGCTCGGAAGCGGTGACACCCGCTGCCATCAGAAGTCACCACCCTCGCGGGACACGATCTTGCACTTCATCGGGAGCTTGTGCGCCGCACGGGTCAGCGCCTCGATCGCCGTCTTCTCGTTCGGGAAGGTCAGCTCGAACATGATGCGTCCGGGCTTGACGTTGGCGACCCAGGACTCCGGCGAACCCTTACCGGAACCCTGACGGGTTTCGGCGGGCTTCTTGGTCAGCGGGCGGTCCGGGAAGATGTTGATCCACACCTTGCCGCCACGCTTGACGTGCCGGTTGATCGCGATACGGGCCGATTCGATCTGGCGGTTGGTCACGTAGCCGTGCTCGATCGCCTGAATGCCGTACTCACCGAAGCTGATCTTGGTGCCACCCTTGGCGAAGCCCTTGCGCTTCGGTGCGTGGCTCTTGCGCCACTTCACCCTGCGTGGGACGAGCACGTCTCAGCCCTCCGTCTTCTCTTCAGCCGGTGCAGCCTGCGGCTGCTCGCCCTCCGCGGCCTTCTCGGCCTTGGCGGACTTGTCAGCTGCAGCGCGGTCCGCGCCGGCACCCCGGCGACGACCGCCGCGGTCCGAACGGCCACCGCGGTCACCGCGGTCGCCGCCGCGCGGCGGGCGGACCTCGGACTCCTGCTGCTTCTGCTTCAGGCCACCGACCAGCTCGCCCTTGTAGATCCACACCTTGACGCCGATGCGCCCGAAGGTGGTGCGGGCCTCGAAGAAGCCGTAGTCGATGTCCGCGCGCAGCGTGTGCAGCGGGACCCGACCCTCGCGGTAGAACTCCGAGCGGGACATCTCCGCGCCGCCCAGACGACCGCCGCACTGCACCCGGATGCCCTTGACCTGCGGCGAACGCATGGCCGACTGGATGGCCTTGCGCATCGCGCGGCGGAAGGACACGCGGTTGGACAGCTGCTCGGCCACGCCCTGCGCGACCAGCTGGGCGTCCGCCTCGGGGTTCTTGACCTCGAGGATGTTCAGCTGGACCTGCTTGCCGGTCAGCTTCTCCAGCGCACCGCGGATGCGGTCCGCCTCAGCACCGCGGCGACCGATCACGATGCCCGGCCGAGCGGTGTGGATGTCCACGCGGACCCGCTCGCGGGTGCGCTCGATCTCAACCTTCGAGATCCCAGCGCGCTCCATGCCGCGAGACAGCTGCCGGCGGATCTTGACGTCCTCCGCGACGTACTCCGAGTACTGCTTGTCGGCGTACCAGCGGGACTTCCAGTCCGTGGTGATGCCGAGTCGGAAGCCGTGCGGGTTGATCTTCTGACCCACTACCGGGCACTCCCCTTCTGGCTCTTTCGGGACTTGGTCGCCGCCTTCGGCCGGGACTCGACCTCGACCGTGATGTGGCTGGTCCGCTTGCGGATCCGGTACGCACGGCCCTGCGCGCGCGGCCGGAACCGCTTCAACGTCGGCCCCTCGTCCACGTAGGCGTGGCGCACGACCAGCGTCTCCGGGTCGAGGGAGAGGTTGTTCTCAGCGTTGGCGATCGCACTGGCGAGCACCTTCGACACCGGACCGCTGGCGGTCTGCGGCGCGAACTGGAGCACGGCCAGGGCATCGGCGGCACTCCGGCCCTTGATGAGCTCGACCACGCGGCGCGCCTTCATCGGCGACACGCGGACGAACCGGGCCCGCGCCACTGCGTGCGGGAATTCCTCCGCTGCAGTGGAGTCGGTACGGGCTGTCATCCTGCTACCCCTTGCTCTTACTCGTTCGTGTCACAGACCCGCCTCAGCGGCGGCGCGACTTCCGGTCTTCCTTGACGTGGCCCTTGAAGGTGCGGGTCGGGGCGAATTCGCCCAGCTTGTGCCCGACCATCGCCTCGGTGACGAACACCGGGACGTGCTTCCGGCCGTCGTGCACCGCGAAGGTGTGCCCCAGCATGTCCGGAATGATCGTGGACCGGCGGGACCAGGTCTTGATCACGGTCTTCTTGTTGGACTCGTTCAGCGCGTCCACCTTCTTGAGCAGGTGGTCGTCCACGAACGGGCCCTTCTTCAGGCTGCGTGGCATGTTTGCTTACCTCCCTGCTCAGCGCTTCTTGCCGGTGCGACGGCGGCGGACGATGAGCTTGTCACTGGGCTTGTTGCGGCGGGTGCGACCCTCCGGCTTGCCCTTCGGGTTGACCGGGTGTCGACCACCGGAGGTCTTACCCTCACCACCACCGTGCGGGTGGTCCACCGGGTTCATGACGACACCGCGGACGGTCGGGCGCTTGCCCTTCCACCGCATGCGGCCGGCCTTGCCCCAGTTGATGTTGGCGTGCTCCGAGTTGCCGACCTCGCCGACGGTGGCCCGGCACCGCGCGTCCACGTTGCGGATCTCGCCCGAAGGCATCCGCAGCTGGGCGTACGGGCCGTCCTTGGCCACCAGCTGCACCCGGGCACCGGCCGAGCGAGCGATCTTCGCGCCCTGTCCGGGGCGGATCTCGATCGCGTGGATCACGGTGCCGGTCGGGATGTTGCGCAGCGGCAGGTTGTTGCCCGGCTTGATGTCGGCCCGAGGACCGCTCTCGATCGCGTCGCCCTGCTTCACGTTGTTCGGCGCGATGATGTAGCGCTTCTCGCCGTCGGCGTAGTGCAGGAGCGCGATCCGAGCACTGCGGTTCGGGTCGTACTCGATGTGCGCGATCTTGGCCGGCACACCGTCCTTGTCGTTGCGACGGAAGTCGATCAAGCGGTAGGCCCGCTTGTGACCGCCGCCCTTGTGGCGCGTGGTGATCTTGCCCTGCGCGTTGCGACCCGCCTTGCGGTTCAGCGGACGCACGAGCGACTTCTCCGGCTCCGACCGGGTGATCTCGGCGAAGTCGGACACGCTGCTGCCACGACGCCCCGGCGTCGTCGGCTTGTACTTGCGAATGCCCATGGTTAACGCAACCTCGTCCTAATCAGCCCTCAGGCGGCCGGTCCGCCGAAGATCTCGATCGGCTTGCTCTCCGGCGACAGGGTGACGATCGCCCGCTTGGTGTTCTTGCGCTTGCCGAAGCCGGTGCGGCTCCGCTTGCGCTTGCCCTCGCGGTTGATCGTGTTGACGCTGGTGACCTTGACGTCGAAGATCTTCTCGACCGCGATCTTGATCTCGGTCTTGTTCGAGCGGGGGTCCACCAGGAAGGTGTACTGCCCCTGCTCGAGGAGCCCGTAGCTCTTCTCGGAGATCACCGGCGCCAGGATGATGTCTCGCGGGTCGGCGCTCACTGCTCTGCCTCCTCGGCGGAAGACGCGGCGGCCTTGACCGACCGGCCCTTGGCCGGACCAGCGACGAAGCGCTCGAACGCGGCCTTGGTGAACACCACGTCGTCGCTGTTCAGCACGTCGTAGGTGTTCAGCTGACCGGGGTCGATCAGGTGCACGTTCTGCAGGTTCCGCAGGCTCAGCCAGGAGTTCTCCTCCTCGTGGCGGTTGAGCACAACCAGAACCTTCTTGGACTCGGTCCAGTTCCGCAGCGCGGTCTTGGCCGACTTGGTGGACGGCTGCTCGCCGCCGACCACACCGGTCACCACGTGCAGCTGGCCGGCGCGAACCCGGTCGGAGAGGGCACCGCGCAGGGCGGCGACCTTCATCTTCTTCGGGGTCCGCTGGGAGTAGTCCCGCGGCTGCGGGCCGTGGACGGTGCCACCGCCGGTGAACTGCGGGGCGCGGATCGAGCCCTGGCGGGCGTTGCCGGTGCCCTTCTGGCGGTACGGCTTCTTGCCGCCGCCGGACACCATGCCGCGCGTCTTGGTGGCGTGGGTGCCCTGGCGCGCAGCGGCCAGCTGGGCCACCACGACCTGGTGCATCAGCGCCACGTTCGCCTGCGCGTCGAAGATCTCGGCGGGCAGTTCGACGGTGCCGTCGGTCTTACCGTCCGGGGTACGGACGTCGAGCGTCAGGCTCATCACGCACCACCCTTCGCAGGGCTCTTGACCAGGACCAGGCCGCCCTTGGGGCCGGGCACTGCGCCCTTGATCAGCAGGAGACCGGTCTCGGCCTCCACCTTGTGGACCTTCAGGTTCTGGGTGGTGACGCGGTCCCGACCCATGCGCCCGGCCATCCGCATGCCCTTGAACACGCGACCGGGGGTGGCGCAGCCACCGATGGAACCGGGCTTGCGGTGCACCGCCTGGGTACCGTGGCTCGCGCCCTGGCTGCGGAAGCCGTGGCGCTTGATGGTGCCCGCGAAGCCCTTGCCCTTGCTGGTGCCGACCACGTCGACCACGGCGCCCGCCTCGAAGAGGTCGGCGCTGATCTCCTGGCCCAGCTCGTACTCGCCGGCGTCCGCGGTGCGCAGCTCGACGACGTGGCGGCGCGGGGTGACGCCGGCCTTGGTGAAGTGGCCGCTCCGCGGCTTGTTCACCTTGCGCGGGTCGATGGCGCCGAACGCCAGCTGCACGGCCGAGTAGCCGTCCTTCTCGGGGGTCCGAATCTGGGTAACCACGTTCGGCCCGGCCTGAACGACCGTCACCGGGACAATCCGGTTCTTGTCGTCGAAGACCTGGGTCATGCCGAGCTTGGTGCCCAGAATCCCCTTGATCTGCCTGTCAGACATAGGTCTCGTTCTCTCCAGCTACCTCGTCGCCGCTTACTGGATGTTCACGTCGACGCTGGCCGGCAGGTCGATGCGCATCAGCGCGTCAACCGTCTTCGGCGTCGGTTCGAGGATGTCGATGAGCCGCTTGTGCGTCCGCATCTCGAAGTGCTCCCGCGAGTCCTTGTACTTGTGCGGGGAGCGGATGACGCAGTAGACGTTCTTCTCCGTGGGCAGCGGCACCGGCCCAACGACCCGAGCGCCGGTGCGCGTCACGGTCTCGACGATCTTGCGCGCAGACGCGTCGATCGCCTCGTGGTCGTAGGCCTTGAGCCGGATGCGGATCTTCTGTCCCGCCATAGTGGCTTGCCGTTCCTCTAGTCTCGTGCCGCGGTTTGGTCTTGGGTGCGGGCGCACCGCACCGGTGCCCCACGCGGCTTCAGCCTGGTGTGGTCCCCGATCCCGGGAGCCGCCACAGCTCTCAGTCCGCCCCTGTTCAGGTATCTGGTGCCCGGTACACGCGGTCGGGCGTGTCGCCCAGCTATCGCAGACCGGTCCCCACGAACGTCGCCGATGGGGTGAGCCTCGCGGCTCGTACACCTTCTTGCGCCCCGTTCGGTCCGCCAACCGGAAACCGGCGGCATCAGCACCACCAGAGAGCGGTCCTGAACCAGAACAAGGGCCCGAGGCTCTCGCAGCAAGGCGGCCGGACCTTCGAAGTGCTCCGAATTTCCAGCCGCCCTGAACGAGCAACCCATACAGGATGACACACAGCCTGTGCCAGCCAAAATCGGGGGTCGCTTTCAGCGACCGAAGTCACCGAAAAGCAGAGGGCCCGCCTCCACCGGAGCGGAAGCGGGCCCTCGCCACGTCACTTGTGGATCTTGGTGACGCGACCGGCACCGACGGTGCGGCCACCCTCGCGGATGGCGAAGCGCAGACCCTCGTCCATCGCGATGGGCTGGATCAGCTGCACCGACATCGCGGTGTCGTCGCCCGGCATGACCATCTCGGTGCCCTCGGGGAGGGTCACCACACCGGTCACGTCGGTGGTCCGGAAGTAGAACTGCGGACGGTAGTTGTTGAAGAACGGCGTGTGACGCCCGCCCTCGTCCTTCGACAGGATGTAGACCTGCGCGTCGAACTCGGTGTGCGGGGTGGTGGTGCCGGGCTTCACGACGACCATGCCGCGCTCGACCTCTTCGCGCTTGACGCCGCGGATCAGCAGACCCACGTTGTCGCCCGCCTGGCCCTGGTCGAGCAGCTTGCGGAACATCTCAACGCCGGTGACGGTGGTCTTGATCGGCTTCTCCTTGATACCGACCATCTCCACCTCCTCGTTCACGTTGATGACGCCGCGCTCGATGCGGCCGGTCACGACGGTGCCGCGGCCGGTGATCGAGAAGACGTCCTCGATCGGCATCAGGAAGGCCTTCTCGACGTCGCGGACCGGGTCCGGGACGTTCTCGTCGACCGCGTCCATCAGCTCGACGATCTTCTCGGCCCACTCGGCGTCGCCCTCGAGCGCCTTCAGCGCGGAGACGCGGACCACCGGCACGTCGTCGCCCGGGAAGTCCTGGGCGGACAGCAGCTCGCGGACCTCCATCTCGACGAGCTCGAGGATCTCCTCGTCGTCGACCATGTCGGACTTGTTCAGCGCGACCAGGATGTACGGCACGCCGACCTGGCGGGCCAGCAGCACGTGCTCGCGGGTCTGCGGCATCGGGCCGTCGGTCGCCGCGACCACCAGGATCGCGCCGTCCATCTGCGCGGCACCGGTGATCATGTTCTTCACGTAGTCGGCGTGACCCGGGGCGTCGACGTGAGCGTAGTGACGCTTCTCGGTCTGGTACTCGACGTGCGCGATCTGGATGGTGATGCCGCGCTCGCGCTCCTCCGGCGCCTTGTCGATCTCGTCGAACGGCGTGAAGGGGTTCAGCTCCGGGTGCTTGTCGTGCAGAACCTTGGTGATGGCCGCGGTGAGCGTGGTCTTGCCGTGGTCAACGTGACCGATGGTCCCGATGTTGACGTGCGGCTTGTCCCTCTCGAACTTCGCCTTAGCCACTGGATTGTCCTCCTGGACTTGTTAACTTTCCGCCGTACGACTTGGTGTGCCAGGCGGAGTCCTGTCGGGTAGGTGACGTGCGGGCCGCTGCCCTTGCGGATCTCGGGGATCTGCGGGGGCAACCCCGAGGTGTGCTTGATCTACGCGCAGAACATGGCCTACGGCGTGAAGAGCCCGCCGCTGGCCGAGTGGATCGTGAACCTGGGCGAGGCCGCGGAGTTCATGTTCGACC
>NZ_JBEOVY010000366.1:0-7350 GCF_040295745.1 Saccharopolyspora sp. NPDC002686 | reverse complement strand
GGTCTTGAGCGTCTCGGTGATCGCGTCGAAGGCCTGCCACGTCCGCGCGGCCTTGCCGGTGCCGCCGTAGACCACCAGGTCGTCGGGCCGCTCGGCAACCTCGGCATCGAGGTTGTTCATCAGCATCCGCAGCGCGCCTTCCTGCTGCCAACCGCGGCAGTTCAGCTCGGCGCCGCGCGGCGCGCGAATGTTGCGGACGTTCTCGTTGCTCATGAGTTGCTCCTGACCCGAAATGCGTTCTCGTCCACCCATGACATCCCCCACCAAGCGAGAACGGCAGCACCAAGCCCACTCTTTCTCGGATCCGAGACGCCACTCTGAAATCCCGGTGAACACAGCGCCCCCAGACTCCCGACCCACCCCAAGCCCACACCCCCACGCACCCGACGAACCGCTATCACCACTGCCCCAGCGGTAACCCCCAACGCCCGCTGAAACCACATCACCCCGACGCCCAGCAAACCCACATCGCGACTGCTCGACCACCGATGAACCCACGGCACCACTGCTCGACCAGTGACAACCGCGCACCACCACTGCTCGACCACCGATGAACCCACGGCACCACTGCTCGACCAGTGACAACCGCGCACCACCACTGTTCGATCAGCGGTGAACCTCATGCAATTTCGATTGAAATTGTCAAAAATCGCCACCGCGGGTTCCGTCGAAAACGGAGACAATTTCGATTGAAATTGCTGGACGCACGAGGCGACCCCCCACCGCTTTGAACCCAAAAGCACCCCGCCCCCGACGACACCCCTCCCCTCGCCAGGCCGCCCGTGTATCACCACCCAACGCCCAGCAGCGATACCCAACAGACCCAACGACGAGTGAGGCCCGTGCCGCACGGGGTTGCGCAGGGTTCAAAGCGCCAGCTGGTCACCAGTGCGCGCAGCAATTTCAATCGAAATTGTCGTCGTTGTGGACGGAACCTGCGGTGGCGATGTTTGACAATTTCAATCGAAATTGCGTGAGGTTCACCGCTGATCGAGCAGTGGTTCGTTCTGCCTGCCCCGCAGACCAGCCGAGCGGCGGGTTCACCCCGCCAGCGGGTTCCGGCCGGAGATCGCCGCCGTCAGCTTCGCCGCTCCGGCTCGCATGATCTCGCCGACCTCGGTCGGTTCGTGGCGTTCGTGGAAGCGGCTCCACGACGTGCTCAGCGCCGCCACCGGGCGGGCGCTGTGGTCGAACACCGCCGCACCCACCGAGCGCAGTCCGGGGGCGACCAGCTCCACCTCCTCCGACCAGCCGCGTTCCCGGTCCACCGCCAGCTGCTCGCCCAGCTCCGCCAGCGTCCGGGGTCCGCGGCCGGTGCGGGTGATGAAGTCGCTGCGGCGCGGGAAGAGGGCCCGGACCTGGGCGTCGGGGCTGCCCGCGAGGATCGCGCGGCCGTTGGCGGTCAGGTGCGCGGGCAGGCGCACACCGACGTCGGTGATCAGCGAGACGTCGGCGCCCGAGGTCGGCTGTTCCTTCAGCAGGTACACCGTTTCCGAGCCGTGCAGGATGCCCAGGTGCACGGTTTGCCCGAGGTTGCGGGCCAAGCGGCGCAGGATGGGTGCGGCCCGGCGTTCCAGGGGTTCGTGGCGCAGGTAGGCGGAGCCGATTTCGAAGGACACCACGCCGAGCCCGTAGGCCTGCTCCCCCGCGAGGTAGACCACGAATCCCTTGTCCACCAGTACGGACAGGATGTGGTACAGCGATGAGCGCGGGATGTCGAGGTCCCGCGCCAGGGTCGCGGCGCGCACCGGCCCCGGTGCTTCGGCCAGTCGGACGAGGACGTCCAACGCCCGTCCGACCGCCGGTGATGCGCTCGATTCGGCCACTGCACCCACCTCTCGCCCGCGATGACAGCACGATTGTCGCGGATGCCGCCGGTGTGGTTCACATCAGCCAATCCGCTCGGACGTCCTCCTGGTGCTCGCCGAGCCGCGGGATGCGCGGACGCGGCCGGTCGTCGGAGTCTCCGAACTGGACTGGTTGCCTGAGGTAGCGCAGCGCGCCGAGCACGGGATGTTCCAGCTCCGCCACCAGGTTCCGGCCCCGCACCTGGTCGCTGTCCACGGCCTCGGCGAGGTCCCAGATGGGCCCGGCGGGAACACCGGATCGTTCGGCGGCGGACACCACCTCCGAGACCGCGCGGCGCTGCGTCCACGCCTCGATGATGCTGTGCAGCAATTCGCGGTTCTCGGTCCGGGCGGTGTCGGTGGCGAAGCGTTCGTGGACGGCCAGCGACGGTTTGCCCAGCATGTCGGTCAGCCGGGCGAACACGCCGTCGTTGGCCACCGCGATCGCGACCAGCCCGTCGGCGGCTTGGAAGGTGTCGAAGGGCGTGGAGACCGGGTGCCGGTTGCCGGTGCGCCCGGGCAGCGCGCCGGTGGCCGTGAGCAAGCTCATCGCCGTGACCTGCAGGGAGACCAGCGAATCGAGCATCGCCACGTCGAGGTGCCGGCCGCGCCCGGTGCGTTCGCGGTCGAACAGCGCGGCGCAGATCCCCCACGCGGCGAACATCCCGGCGCACAGGTCGCCGAGCGATTCGCCGGTCCTGGTGGGCGGCCCGGCGGGGTGGCCGGTGGCCGCCATCAGCCCGGACATCGCCTGCACCACCAGGTCGTAGGCCGGCAGGTGCGACAGCGGTCCGTGCTGGCCGAAACCGGAGATGCTCGCGTAGACCAGGCGCGGGTTGTCGGCGGACAGCGTCGCGTGGTCGACACCGAGCTTGGCCGCCACACCCGGGCGGAAGTTCTCCACCACCACGTCCGCGCGCCGGGCCAGGCAGCGGAAGAACTCGCGGTCGTCGGCGTCCTTGAGGTCCAGCGCGACGCTGCGCTTGCCCCGGTTGAGCTGTGCGAAGTAGACGCTCTCGCCGTCGACGAAGGGCCCGAGGTGCCGGGAGTCGTCGCCGCGCACCGGTTCGGCCTTCACCACGTCGGCCCCGAGATCGGCCAGCATCGCCGTGCAGTAGGGCCCGGCCAGCACCCGGCTCAGGTCCAGCACGCGCACACCGTCGAGAAGTCCCATCGCGCCCTCGTTCCGCAGGAATTTGTGCTCACGAACGTCGTCCACCGATCACGCTAGGAACGGAGCAACGCGGTGGACGACGTGCGGACGCACGAAAGATCGGCGGTTTTCCGGGCAGCGGGCCATATGTCCGCGCAGCCCGGTCGTTCGGTAATGGCGCGGAAGACCGATCGAGGAGGTTCCATGACGCCTTACCTGCTGCCCGCCGAGTACGAGGACTTCCGCGCGAGCGTGCGCGCGATGGCCCAGGCCAAGATCGCTCCCCGCGCCGCCGAGATCGACGAGCGCGGCGAGTTCCCGCACGACGTCTACGACGAGCTGGTGGCGGCCGGGCTGCACGCGGTCGGAATCCCCGAGCAGTACGGCGGAGACGGTGCCGACGCCACGGCCTCGGCCATCGCCGTGGAGGAGGTGGCCCGGGCGTGCGCATCGTCGTCGACGATCCTGACCTCGAACAAGCTGGGCGTGACTCCCCTGCTGCTGTTCGGCACCGAGGAGCAGAAGCAGCGGTACCTGCCCCAGGTCGCGTCCGGAGAGGTCCTGATGGCCTACGCGATCAGCGAGCGCGAGGCGGGTAGCGACGTCGGGGCGATGCGGTGCAAGGCGGTCCGGGACGGCGGCGGTTACCGCTTGGACGGCGTGAAGACGTGGATCACCTCGGCGGGGATCGCGGGACTGCTCGTGGTGTTCGCGGTGACCGATCCGGAGGCCGGGTCGCGCGGGATCTCGGCCTTCGTGGTGCACGCCGACGATCCGGGCATCAGCTGCGGCCCGCCGGAGAAGAAGATGGGACTGCGCGGTTCGGTGACCCGCGAGGTGTTCTTCGAGGACTGCCGGATCCCGGCCGACCGGCTGCTCGGCGAACCCGGCAAGGGCATGCGGATCGCGCTGTCCACTTTGGATCGGACGCGGGTGTCGATCGGTGCGCAGGCGGTCGGGATCGGGCAGGCCGCGGTGGACGCGTCGGTCGGCTACGTGCAGGAGCGCAAGCAGTTCGGCCGTCCCATCGGGGACTTCCAAGGCGTGCAGTTCAAGCTCGCCGACATGGCCATGCACGTCACCGCCGCCCGCCAGCTGGTCTACGCGGCGGCGGCACGCGCTGACGGCGCGCCGGACCGGACGTTCTTCGGCGCCGCCGCGAAGTGCTTCGCTTCCGACACCGCGATGCGCGTGACCACCGATGCGGTGCAGCTGTTCGGCGGCTACGGCTACACCCGCGACTTCCCCGTCGAGCGGTTCATGCGCGACGCGAAGATCACGCAGATCTACGAGGGCACCAACGAGATCCAGCGGATCGTCATGGCTCGCCGGCTCCTCGGCTGAGCGCTCGCACGGCGAACCACAGCTCGATCCGGTCGGTCAGCCGCGCCAGGTCGCGTCCGGTGAGCTGCTCGATCAGCTGCAGCCGGTAGCGCAGGCTGTTGCGGTGCACGGCCAGCGCTTTCGCGGTCACCGATGGCGAGCAGTCGTGGTCGAGGTAGGCGCGCAGGGTCGCGAGGAGTTCGCCGTCGTGCTCGACGTCGTAGCGCAGCAGCCGGGCCAGCGTGGTCTCGGCGAGTTCCGCCAGGGGCAGGTCGACGCTGCCGGCCAGCAGACCGGTCACGCTCAGGGGCCCGGCCGGGTGCACCCCGGGTCCCTGAGCACTGGCTTGGCGGGCTTCGGCGTGCCCGATGCGCAGCCCGGGGACACCTGATCTGGCGGTGCTGACCCCGACGCCGACCTGCGGATCCAGCACCGCCAACCGGTCGCGGAGTTCCGCGGCGATGCCCGCGACGTCCGCGGTGGCGGGCACGATCAGCACGGCGGTGTTGTCGATGACCGCGGTCGGCTGGTGGTCGTCGCGGCGCTCCACCAGCTGCCCCACCGCCCACGGCAGGCGGCGCAACCGGTCCGCGGGCCCGTCGACGGTGGCCAGCACGACGTGGTTCGGCTCCCCGATCGGCACGCGGGCGCGGACCAGCCGGGCGCGCCCCTCGCGGTCGGAGATCACGTGCTCCAGCACGTCCTCGACGACGTGGCCGAGCAGTTCGCGCCGCCCGGTCAGCACTGCCTGGTGCCGGGCGATCTCCAGCCCGAGGATGTTCGCCGCGAACGACAGCACGCTCTCGAACTGCGCGGGGATGTCAGCGCACACCTGGGCGACCGGCACCTGGTCGATCTCGACCGGCCGGCGCACCGTCGCATCCGGAACCGCCGCGTGCTGGGGGAACTTCGCCAGCACGGCACCGTCCACCCCGACCACCGCGACCGGCGTTCGCCCGAGGTGCACGTGGAGCCGGCTGAGCAGCCCGGTCAGACCGTTACCCGCCAGCAGCGCGCGCACGAGCTCGTCCTGCACCGCGACGTTGGCGCGCACCGCGTCGTACTGCTCGGCGAAGATGCGGTCGGCCACCCAGTGGCTGATCTGGACGAACGGCACCTCGCACGGCGATTCCACCAGCGCGAGCCCGCACTCCTCCGCGGCCCGGACGACGACGTCCGGGACTTCGCGGTGCACCAACCCGGTACCGAAGCACAGCGCCGCGATCGGCAGCCGCGCCAGCCGGTCGACCAGCTCCCACCACTGCTCGTCGGTGCGCTCGTACATGCCGGTGGTCAGGACGAGCTCATCGCCGCGCAGGAACGGGACCGGATCGGGCAGTTCCGTGGTGGAGACCCAGCTGATGGGCCGGGCTGCACCGCAGTGGCTCGTCCTCGCCACCAGCCGCAGCGACGGTTCCGCGACGAGATCGACCACGCTCACCGGCATCATCGCGTTCTTCACCTGCCCATCGGACGGGTGAGCACCCGGCACCGTCAGGCCGCCGGGGCCGTTTCCCGGATCCGCTTGCGCATCGCGGCCCAGTAGATGACGCCCGGGACCACCAGTCCGAGCAGCCAGGCGATGTCCGCACCGCCGAGCAGCTCCACCAGCGGCCCGGTGAACACACCGTCCACATTGGAGAACGGGATCTGCACCGCGATGCCGACGAAGTAGGCGATCAGCGCAGGCACGCACCAGCGGCCGTAGACGCCGTCGGGGTCGTACATCGCCTCCATGTCGTACTTCTCCTTGCGCAGGAAGTAGAAGTCGACCAGGTTGATCGCGCTCCACGGGGTCAGGAAGTAGAGCAGGAAGTGCAGGAACAGCACGAAGTTCGACAGGAAGTCACCGCGCCCCAGCACCGCGATCACACCGCCCAGCACGCCGACCAGCGCGATGTAGCCGATCCGGGTCGCCGGGGACAGCCCGACCTTGCGGGTGAAGGCGCTCATCGTGGTGGCCACGGTCATGTAGCCGCCGTAGATGTTGAGCACGTTGATGGTGAGCTTGCCCAGCGCGATGGCCAGCAGCAGCGGCAGCACCAGCGCTTCGCCGCCGAGGCCCACCACGTAGGCGACCTCGTGGCCCTTGAACTCCTTGCCCGCCACCGCGTAAGCCAGCGCGCCGAACGACATCGCCCAGGTCGCGCCGAGCGCGGTACCGCCGTAGGTCCACCAGAACGTCGCCCGGATCGAGGTGCCCGAGGGCAGGTACCGCGAGGTGTCGGCGACGTAGGGGCCGAAGGTGAGCTGCCAGGACGCGGTCAGCGACAGCGCGAGCAGGAACGCGGGCACGTCGAGCTTCGCGTTCGCCAGCACGGGCCCGAGGTCGTGCGTGGTGACCAGCCGGAAGGTCAGGTACACGAACACCACGACCGACACCAGCGAGGCCAGCCAGCCGAAGCGGTGGATCAGCCGGTACCCGACGATCGCGATCGTCGCCGACAGCGCCGCGTAGAGCACGATGCTCAGGTCGACCGGCAGGTCGGTGATCGCCGAAAGCGCCTGCCCGCCCAGCACGTTGCCGCTGGCGAAGTAGCCCAGGTACATCAGCACCACGAGCACCAGCGGCAGCACGGCGCCGTACACGCCGAACTGGGCCCGGCTCTGGATCATCTGCGGGATGCCCAGCTTCGGGCCCTGGGCCGCGTGCAACGCCATCGGCACGCCGCCGATGGCGTTGCCCAGCGCGATGGCCACCAGCGCCCACAGCGGGTGCAGCCCGACGAGCACGGTCAGCGCGCCGGTCACCGCCGAGGTGATCTGCATGTTGCCGGCGAACCACAACGTGAAGAGGCTGCGCGGGCTGCCGTGCCGCTCGGCCTCCGGGATCGGGTCGATCGACCTCCGCTCGACCTGCAAGCCACCGGCCATGTGTCACTCCTCGCCCCGCCGAATTCAGTTCGTTCCATTAGTCGCCGCGACGAACTCCGGATCAATGCCCGGCGGAGACCCGCTGTCTGGAATGCCAGACAGGGAAGAATCAACGTCCCGGAAACGCCGAACCGGGCGGGGATTCGGCGATCC
>NZ_JBEOVY010000365.1:0-7363 GCF_040295745.1 Saccharopolyspora sp. NPDC002686 | reverse complement strand
GGAAATCGGAGGTCCGATTTCCATTGAAATTGCGGAAACCCTGGTTCGGGGCGCCGGGACGCGAAGAGGCCGCGGGGGTTGCCCGCGGCCTCTTCGTCAGGTCGTTCGGTCAGCGGGTGGCCGACGAACCGATCTGCTCCTGGATCACGTCGTGGTAGGCGCCGACGCGGGCGTAGATGCCGGGCTTGCCCGGACGGGCGCAGCCCTCACCCCACGAGGTGACGCCGATCAGCTTGTTGTCCACCACCAGCGGGCCACCGGAGTCGCCCTGGCAGGCGTCGACGCCGCCTTCCGGCAGACCGGCGCAGACCATCGAGTCCGGGCTGTACTCGGCGTAGGCGCCCTTGCAGGTGTCGTCGGAGGTCACCGGGGCGACGGCCTTCTGCAGGTGGTCCGCCTGCTGGCCGCCCTCGGTGGTGTTGCCCCAGCCGAGGATGGTCGCCTGGGAGTCCGGCGCGTAACCGGCGTCGTCAGCGGTGGCCAGCTCGATCGGGGCCTCCTGCACCGGAGCCTCGAGCGTCAGCACCGAGACGTCGAAACCCTTGGTGGCGTCCTGGTACTCCGGGTGCACCCAGATGTTGGTGACCTTCGAGACGGTCCCGTCCTGGGAGCTCATCACGGTGCGGCCGCTGACCACGTTGATCTCCGCCGGCTGCGAGCCGGTGGTGCAGTGCGCCGCGGTGAGCACCTTGTCCGGGGCCACCAGCGAGCCGCCGCAGAACTGCTGGCCCTCCGGGGTGACCAGCGCGACGGTGAACGGGTGGTCCGCGATGTCGGCGTCCTCGCCACCGACGACGTAGGGGTTGACGTCCGTCGGCTGCGCGGGCTGCGCCTGCGCGACGGAAGCCGCGGAAAGGGCTGCGACGGCGATCGCGGTGACTCCGGCGAACCGGGCCAGGCGACGTGGGGCATCGACCATCGTGTTCTCCTCGTGTGCGGAAATCGGCCGCTGCACACCGAACCCGGTGGCCTGCCTCCACCTGCCGGTTACGCACAGCGACGAACTCGAATCGAACGATATAGGCGCCGGTACCGACCGGGAAAGGACCGGAATTTGCCGTTTTAACCAGTCCAGCAAGGAGTTTCCCCAGTTCAGCGGCTGGACAACGGGACGACACCGATTCGTCAAGCCCCGGTTCGCGGTGCGGCGCAACCGAAATCGGCCACCGTCCGAAGCGGACTCCGGATGCGCGCGCGAGGAGTCCGAAGCGGACGCTTCCCGGAAAGAAGCGTCCCCGGCGCACCCCGAACTGCGCCGGGGACACCCCCAACCGCGGCCGGACCCCTCCGACCGGTGGTGCCATCGATCCCCGAACCGATGGCAGGCGCGCTCCGAGGCCCCGACCGCCTCGCGTGGAACGCGCTGCCTCTGGTGTATCTGATTTCTGGTGGAATATTCCAGGGCCAATCGGTGGAGCTTGCGCCGATTGATCGTTCAACCTCTCGGCCTAGCCCGCTGGTCGGATGCGAACCGGGCGATTGCCGACCGGACCAGGAGTTCGCGCGGTCGGACGAATTCGACCGCCAACCGGGTGAACCCCGGCCAGAACGCGCATCCGAAGGCTCAGCGCGGCACCAATCCGGCGTCGTAGGCGAGCAGCCCGGCCTGCAACCGGTTCGCGCAGGACAGCTTCACCAGCAGCCGGGACACGTAGCTCTTCACCGTCGCTTCGGACAGGTACAGCTGCTCGGCGACCTGCGCGTTCGACAGCCCGCGCCCCAAGCAGGTCAGCACCTCGACCTCCCGCTCGGTCAGGTCCCGGACCAGTTCGACGGCCCGCTGCCGGGTGCTCTGCTCGTCGCCCGATGCCGCCAGCAACCGCTTCTTCGCCTCCTGGGACAGCACGGTGTGCCCGTCCGCCGCCACCCGCACCAGTCCGATGAGGTCGCCCGGCGGCGTCGACTTGACCAGGAACCCGGCCGCTCCGGCGCGCAGGGCGCGCAGCACGTACTTGTCGGCGTCGAACGTGGTCAGCGCGACCACCGCCGGCGGTTCGGGCAGCTTGCAGATGCGCTCGATGGCGGTCAGCCCGTCGACGCCGGGCATCCGCAGGTCCATCAGCACCACGCGCGGCCGGTGCCGCACCACGGACTCGACCGCCGCCGCGCCGTCCTGCGCGTCGTCGACGACCTCGATGTCCGGCGCCGAACCGAGGATGGTGCGGAGGTGCGCGCAGACCATCGGCTCGTCGTCGACCACCACGACCCTGATCGGCTCACTCATCGCCGGCCGCCTCCCCCGTTGGCACGTACGCCGGGAGTATCACATCGACCTCGAACCCGCCCCCGGCGGCCGGTCCGGCCCGGAACGTGCCGCCGACCAGCTCGACCCGCTGCTGCAGTCCGAGCAACCCCGTTCCGGATCCGCTGTCGGCCAGGTCCGCCGCCGCCCGCTCCGGCGGCTCGGTGTTGCGGACCACCAAGCGCAGCCGGTCGTCGCTGTGCAGCAGGCGCACGCCCACCCGGGAGCCGAACGCGTGCTTGTGCACGTTGGTCAGCGCTTCCTGCACCACGCGGTAGGCGGTTCGACCGACCGCGGCGGACACCACCCGCGGATCACCGTCCACAGTGAACTCCACCGGCACCCCGACCGATTCGGACTGCCCGATCAGCTCCGCGAGGTCCGGCAGGGCCGTCGGAGGAGCGACCTCGAAGTGCTCCTCCGGCTCGGCCGAACCGCGCCGCAGCACTCCGACCAGGTCCCGCAGCTCCTCCAGCGCCTCGCAACCGCTGCTGCGCAGTTCCTCCGCCGCCTGGCGGATCTCCGGGTCCTTCGCCGCCACGCCCAGCGCTCCCGCCTGCAGCACCATGAGGCTCACCCGGTGGGTGACCACGTCGTGCATCTCGGCGGCCAGGCGGGTCCGCTCGTCCGCCCGCGCCTGCTCGGCCAGCAGGTCCTGCTCCCGCTCGGCGCGCTCCGCCCGCTCCCGCAGCGCGCTCACCAGCCTGCGGCGCGCGCTCACGTAGAGCCCGAGGACCGCCGGGAAGACCGTCCACATGACGGCCCCGACGACGGCATCGCTCGACGGGTCGCCCCACGGCCGGACGCTGACCAGCGCGGTGATGCTGATCAGGTCCCAGGCGAAGAACTTCCACGGGCGGCTCGAGGTGTAGACGACGGCGGCGTAGACCGCCCACGGCGTCTGCCCGGGCAGCCACGGGTCGGACTGCTGGTTGATGAACAGCAGCGGTCCCGGGCCGAGCTCGACCATCAGCGGTTGCAGGAGCGCCAGCGCCGCGACCAGCGACATGAGCACGATCGGGTAGCGCCGCCGCGCCAGCAGCGCGACGTCCAGGCACGTCATGATCACGTCGTTCAGCCAGAGCCCGCCGATCCAGTCGTGCGCCTCCGGCGAGGTGTCGGACGGGTACATCACGAGCATCACGCGGCCGAGCAGAATCAGTCCGAGCACGAGTGCCACGTCGAACGCGGCCTCGCGCTTGTCGTTCCACAGCAGCCGCCACAGCGGGCGCTTCACCTGGAACACGGTAGACAACGACACGCGGGAAACCGGCCGGAAACCACCCGTCGTCGGATGGGACCTAGACGAAAGTTGCACCGTCCCCGGGGAAGAGACGACTTTCGCCACCCGCACGCCCTACCAAGCGCGGTGTTCTCCCCGGGCCGTCCCCGGCTTGAATGGATCCAGTCCTAGCCGGAACGCCTTGGGGGAATCATGAAATCCGCCGTGCTCGAACCGCAACCCCGGCCGCCGGCCGAACCCGGGTTGCGGCCGCTGGCCAAGTGGCCGGTGCTCACCATCGCCGGCCTGGTCGCCGTCGCGCACCTCGTGATGAGCGCGGTCGGCGACTACTGGATCGACGAGGTGTACATGCTCGCGGCGGGCAAGTACCACCTGGACTGGGGGTACGTCGACCAGCCGCCGCTCGCGCCGCTGATCGCGGCGGCGATGGACTGGATCGCACCGGGTTCGATGATCGTGCTGCGCCTGCCCGCGGTGCTGGCGACCGCCGCAGCGGTCGTGATGTGCGCGCTGCTCGTCCGCGAGCTCGGCGGCGACCGCCGGGCGCAGGTGCTCGCCGCCGGCGCCGGTGCGACCGGGCTGTGGACCGCGCTGGTCGGCCACTGGGTCACCCCGTACACCTTCGAACCGCTGCAGTGGCTGGTGCTCAGCTGGCTGCTGGTCCGCTGGATCCGGCTGCGCGAGCAGGGCGACGGCGACGACCGGCTGCTGCTGGTGTTCGGGCTCGTCCTCGGCGTGGCGATGCAGACCAAGTTCCAGGTGGCGATCCTGTGCGCGGCGCTGCTGATCAGCGTGCTCCTGGTGGGTCCGCGCGACGTCCTGCGCCGCCCGATGTTCTGGGGCGGGGTCGGCATCGCGTTCGTGATCGCCGCGCCCACGGTGCTGTGGCAGGCCCTGCACGGCTGGCCTCAGTTGCAGATGGGCGCGGTCGTGGCCGAGGAATCCCCGCTGCTGTCCGGCGGCCGCAGCGGCACCGCCGTCACGCTGGTGCTCTACGCCGGCGTCGCAGGTGCGGCGCTGTTCCTGATCGGGCTGTGGAAGCTGTTCCGCTCGGCTGAACTGCGGCCGTACCGGTTCTTCGCGGTCGCCTCGATCCTGATGTACGCCTTCTTCGTCGCCACCGCCGCGCGCCCCTACTACTTGATCGGGATGTACGGCGTGGTGATCGCAGCCGGACTGGTGGCGCTGCAGCGCCGCCGGGAGGCCAAACCGTCCCGCTGGGGGTGGACGGCTTGGTTCCCCTACGCGGCCTCCGCCGCGCTGGCCGGCTACATGGTGTGGGTCTCCACGGTGATCTCGGGCTCCTTCGGCATGCCGACCTCCGACGAGATCGCCCGCGACACCTCGGCCGCGTTCACCGCGCTGCCACCGGACCAGCGGGCGCACACGGCGGTGGTGGGCGACAGCTACATCGCCGCGTCCATGCTGGAGGTCAACCGGACGCGGTACGAACTTCCGGAGACCTACAGCCCGCACCGGGGCTACGGCTACTTCGGGCAACCCGACGAGCAGATCGACTCCGTGCTGTTCGTCGGAGACCCCGAAGAAATCCGCCAGCACTTCACCGAGGTGCGCAAGATCAAGGACGGAACCCTCCCGATCTGGCTCTGCACCGCCAAGATCGGAACCTGGAGCCAGATCTGGCCGCAGCTCAAGACGCTCTCGTAGGGCGTCATGACCTCGAACGCCCCGTGCACGCTGGAAGAATGGTCGTCGCAGCCAGCCGACCGCAGGAAAGGACCGACCGTGGCCGATGCGAACACCACCGGACTCCGGCTCCGCCCACCGCGCAATCGCGTAGAACGCCGCGCGATCGGCTGGTGGACGGTGCAGGCACTGGTCCTGGTCGTCCCGGTGCTGGTCGCACTGGCCGTGGCCGCGGTGCTCATCCCACCCGCGCAGCCCTGGCTGCTGCTGGCGCTGGTGGTGGTCGCCGTGCTCGGGGTGCCCTACGTGCTGGTCATGCCGCAGTGGCGGTTCCGGGTGCACCGCTGGGAGATCACCGATGACGCGGTCTACACCGCGGCGGGCTGGCTGCGCCAGGAGTGGCGGATCGCGCCGATGTCGCGCATCCAGACCGTCGACACCGTTCGGGGTCCGCTGCAGCAGCTGTTCACCCTCTCCAGCGTCACCGTGACCACGGCCTCGGCAGCGGGGCCGCTGACGATCGACGGACTGGACCGGGACACCGCCCGGGCCGTCGTCGAGCAGCTGACCGCCACCACCCAGGCGACGCCGGGAGATGCGACGTGAGCACCGTGATCGACGGGCAGTGGCGCCGCCAGGACCCCAAGACGATCGCCGCCATCGCCGGGCTGGTGCTGGCGCCGATGGTGCCGGCCGTCGCGGTCATGGCGATCTCCGGCGCCCCCACCAGCGCGATCCTGATCACGGCGGGGCTGTGGCTGGCCGCCGGACTGCTGTTCGCCGGTCTGTACGCTCTCGAATGGTGGTTCGCCTGGTACCGCATCACCCCGGAGCACTTCGAGCTCCGCAAGGGCGCCGTCACACGGAACCACCGCTCGATCCCCCGCGACCGGATCCGCAGCTTCGACCTCACCGCGAGCCTGAGCCACCGCGTCTTCGGCGTCACGACGGTGAAGGTCGGCACCGGCGGCCAGTCCGGCGACAGCAGCGAGCTGAAGCTCGACGCGATCTCCCGCCAGCACGCCGAATCGCTGCGCCAGGAGCTGCTGTTCGGCGATTCGTCCACTGTGGTCGATTCGGGCGTTCCAGCGCCGGAGACCAGCAGCACGCTGGCACGTCTCAACCCCGCGTGGCTGGCCTACTCCTCGCTGTCGGTGGGGTTGGCGCTGATCGTCTGGGGCGCGATCGGCTCCGCGATCGGATCGTTCAGCGAACTGCTGAAGGCCACCGGGGTGTTCAACGCCATCGGCGCAGCCGTGGTGGCGACTTCGCTGTGGCTGGTCGTCGCGGTCGGCGCCGCGCTCGCGCTGGCCGTCGGCGTGCTCGGCTCCTTCGTGCTGTCGCTGGAGATGTGGTGGGGATTCCGGCTGAGCCGTGACCGCGGGGACACCCTGCAGGTCAAGCGCGGCCTGCTCACCACCCGCTCGGTCTCGCTGGAAGAACGGCGGCTGCGCGGGATCGAGCTGGTGGAACCGCTGCTGCTGCGCTGGGCCGGCGGTGCTCGGCTGCACGCGGTGGCCACCGGCCTGAACCAGAAGAAGGAGGAGAACCAACCGGACAACAAGACGCTGCTGCCCCCGGCTCCCCGCTCCGTGGCCTACCGGACCTCGGCAGCGGTGCTGCGCGAACCGCAGCCACCGTCGCAGGTCCCGTTGCGACATCACCCACGAGCGGCACTGCGACGACGCATCAACTGGGCGTTGATGGCCGCAGCACCGTTCTTGATCGCAGCAGTCGTGGCAGCGATGTACGGATGGATCCCCGTGCCATTGGCGATCGCCGCAGGTGCGGCCGTCGTCCTGGTCTTCCTGGGGTTCGCAGTGGACGCCTACCGCAACCTCGGCCACCAGCTGACCGACCGGTACCTGATCTCCCGCAACGGCAGCGGGATCCGGCGCACGGTCGTCCTGGAACGCGACGGGGTGATCGGCTGGAAGATGAGCCGCACCGTGTTCCAGCGGCGGTCGGGACTCATGACGGTCGGCGCGACGACCGCAGCGGGCAACAGCATCTACGAAGTGCACGACGTCGCCGAAGCCGAGGGCCTCGCTCTGGCCAACGAAGCCCTCCCCGGACTCCTCGAGCCGTTCGTGGAACGGCGCTGAGCGAAGAGGCCGGTGCGGAGACGGCTTGCGCGAATCTCCCAACGCCCCACCGACGAGCATGCCCAGCGCTCGCCCGTAGCGGGTGTAGTTCCACACCCCAGGTCGACGATTCTGCTGCTGCTGTTC
>NZ_JBEOVY010000364.1:0-7418 GCF_040295745.1 Saccharopolyspora sp. NPDC002686 | reverse complement strand
ACGCCGCCGACGCGTTCACCGTCGCCCAGGTCGCCATCGGCCTGCTCCGCCAGCAGCTCCCGTCGAGCTCGCGGGTGCACGGGATCGTCACCTCGGCGGGCTCGGCACCCAACGCGATCCCCGAAACCTCCTCGGGGCGGTGGTACGTGCGCGCGGAAACCCTGGCCGAGCTGGCCGAGATCGAGCCGAAGGTGATGCGCTGCTTCGAAGCGGGCGCCCTGGCGACCGGCACCACGCTGGAGATCGAGGCGGAGAGCAAGCCCTACGCCGAGTTCCGCACCGACGAGCGCGCGCTCGCGGCGTACCGGGCCAACGCCCTGCACCTGGGCCGGGAGTTCGCCCCGGACGGGCTGGCGGGCCGGATGAACCGGGCGTCGACGGACATGGGCAACGTGTCGCAGGTCGTGCCGGCCATCCACCCCTACATCGGGATCGGCTCGCTGCCGGCCACCAACCACCAGCACGAGTTCGCCGCGCACTGCGTCGGTCCGCAGGCCGAACGAGCTCTGCTCGACGGAGCGGTCGCGCTGGCCTGGACCGGTGCGGACCGGGCCAGCAGCACGGTCGCCTGACCGGGCTCGGCGACGATCAGCCGCTGTTCGGAACGTCAGTGTCTCTTGTGGACACGGATGGCCCGTTCCCGTCCAGTGCACCGGACAGGTATGAGCCCGGTGCACCGGGCAGTTGCGGGCCGGTGTCACCGGGATGTGAGGATCGGAGGATGTCTCAAGGAACCGGACGCGACATCGCTTCGAACGGACCCGCCGAGTGGGACGGCGACGACTACCAGCGGCGCTTCGACGCGCTCGCGGCCTCCGGGGCGGACGTGCACGGCGAAGCCGATTTCGTCCGTTCCTTCGCTCCGTCGAACGTCCTCGACGCCGGCTGCGGGACGGGCCGCGTGGCCATCGAACTGGCCCGGCACGGCATCGAGGTGGTGGGCACCGACCTCGACCGCTCGATGCTGACCACCGCCCGCCAGCGGGCCCCGCAGATCTCGTGGATCGAAGCCGATCTGGTCGAGCTCGACCTCGGCCGGACCTTCGACGTGGTCGTCATGGCCGGCAACGTCCCGCTGTTCACCCGCCCCGGCACCCAAGCGGCACTGGTGGCCAGCGTGGCCCGCCACGTGCGCCCCGGAGGCGTGCTCGTCGCCGGTTTCAGCCTCGACCGCGGCTACGGGATCACCGACTACGACGCCCACGCCGCAGCGGTCGGCCTGGCGCTGGCGGACCGGTTCGCCACCTGGGACCGGGCTCCTTTCACCGACGGCGACTACGCGGTGTCGGTCCACACCCGCTGAACCCCGTCCGGCCCGAATCCGCTCAGGCGTCCTCGTCGATCGGGTCGGGCAGCGTCCAGCGCTCGTCGCGGCGGGGGTGGATGTAGCCGTAGTAGTAGACGTATCCGACGACGAGGATGCCGACCGCGATCGTCACCGGAACCCAGTCGTTGAGCAGGTTTTCGCCGAGGACCACCACCATGGACGCCAGCAGCAGGAGCGGGGGCAGCGGCCAGGCGGGCATCCGGTAGGCCGCCCGGCTGGTCCGGCCGCGGATCCGGCCGACCAGCGCGGCCAGCCCGACCAGCACGTAGGTGATCACCAGGCTGGCTCCGGAACCGAGCAGCAGCACTTCGAACGGCAGCAGCCAGTAGGCCAGCGAGCCCAGCGCGGTCACCACCAGGGTCGCCGCGACGGGGGTGCGCAGCCGGGGGTGGATGCAGGTCAGCGGGCGGTTGACGGCATCGGGCCAGGAGCCGTCGCGGGCCGAGGAGTAGAGGCTGCGGCCGAGCTGCAGCATGATCGCGATCACCGCGTTGATCACCGCGATCGCGATGCCCAGGCTGACGATCGTGTTCACCACCGGTCCGCCGCGGGCGAGCAGGAAGTAGTTCATCGGCGAGTCGGCGCTGACCAGCTCCGACATGCTCGGCGTGCCCAGCAGCACGGCCACCAGCGGGACGAGTTCGGCGACCACGGTGATCGCCAGCGACCAGAGGGTCGCCCGCCCGATCGTCCGCGTGGCCTGACGGGTTTCCTCGGCGTAGTAGACGGCGGCGCCGTAGCCGTTGTAGGCGAAGATCGCGATCGCGGTGTAGGAGACCACCAATCCCGCGGACGCGGCGGTCAGCGTGCTGCCTGCGCCCGCTTGCTGGGCGGTCCACAGCACGGAGACCGGCTGGTCGACGCGCACGAAGCCGAGCACCGCCAGGACGACGAGCGCCAGCAGTTCCAGGGTCAGGAAGATGCCGGTGACCCAGGCGTTCGTGCGGATGCCCAGCACGGCGATGAACCCGGTGGCCACGATGACCACGAGACCCACCCACCGGCCTTCCAGGGCGGACCACACCACGCCGAGGTAGTCGCCGGTCCCGCTCGCGATCACTCCGAGGATGAGGATGCCGGAGACGATGGTCAGCAGGTAGAGGGCGAACCCGGTGGACTTGCCGACGGTCCGCGCGACGAACGCGTATTCGCCGCCGGTGATGGGAAATGCGCTGGACAGTTCGGCGTAGCACAGCGCCACCGAGATGCCGACGACGGCGGCGATGGCGAAGGCGATCGCGGAAGCGCCGCCGACTCCCCGGATCACCGACGGAATGATGATGAAAACGCTCGACGCGGGCGTCACCGCGGAGAGCGTGATGAGGATGTTCTCCCGGAAGGTCAGCGAGCGGGAGAGATTGCTGGTAGGTGGCTGCTCGGGGGGTTTCGGTCCGTGGTGTGACTTCTCCGGTCATCGGTCACCTCGACCTTCCGCACCAGTTATTTGGCGCAAGAGTCAAAGATGGGCGAGCCGATGTCAATAGCTGGGGAACCAACATGTTTGACTCGACTGGCGTGAGTGCCAGATAATTCGAGGATGGCACGTCCCAGTCGTAAACCGGTGCGGCGCGAGCATCTGGTCGCCGCGGCCACCCGGGCCGTCGGCCGTCAGGGCCTGGCCACGTTGCGGGTAGCCGATGTGGCCGAGCAGGCCGGCGTGGTCCGCGGTTCGGTCCACTACTACTACCCCGACCTGTCCGAGCTGCTGCGGGAGGTGTTCCGGCAGGCGGTGGAGCGGTTCTGCACCGACCGCGCGGCATTGATATCCACAATGGACGACGCGCGGGACAAGCTGGTCGCGGCGGCGCGCGCGGGCATCCCGTGGCGGGCCGACGACGAACTGGTCAACGTGCTCTACGAGTTCACGACCGCGGTCCGCCAGGACTCGGTGTACTCGGTGATCGTGGAGAGCCTGTTCGGCCGGCAGGTCACCATGTACGGCGCCATCCTCGAGATAGGCCGGGCCCAGGGGCATTTCGACCTGACGGCGCCGGTCGCCGACATCGCGGCGAACCTGGTGTGCCTGGAGAACGGGTACGGCCTGGAGATCCTGGCCGGCAACGCGGTGATGCCCCCGCAGCGCGCGTTCGAGCTGATCCTTTCCTACGCACGCGGCGCCACAGGCTGCGCTGAGCTGACCGCTGATCCGGATGACGCTGAGGTGACCCGCCTCCGGCCACGAGGAGATACCCGATGACCGATCGCACCCGCACTCCGGGAGGGCTGCTCCGGGCACGTGCCCTGGGGATTCCGTTCGACGGTACGCCCGGTGCGTGCAACGCGGTCACCGACGTTCCCGGTGTCGAGGTCGGCTACACCACCCTGATCGACGGGGACGGCGTCCGCACCGGGGTGACCGCCGTCCTGCCCCGCGGCCGGGCCGGGGTCGCCACTCCGTGCGCGTCGGGCTGGTACTCCCTCAACGGAAATGGGGAGATGACCGGGACCGCGTGGCTGGACGAGACCGGCTCGCTGACGCTGCCGGTCGCGATCACCAACACCCACGCGATCGGTCCGGTCCACCGTGGACTGATCGACTGGGTGGTGGCGAACCGGCCCGAGCTGGCCCGCGAGTGGCTGCTGCCGGTGGTCGGGGAGACCTGGGACGGCTACCTCAACGACATCAACGGCCCCCACGTGCAACCCGCCCACGCGGTGGCGGCGGTGGACGCGGCCCGGTCCGGTCCGATCGAGGAGGGCTCGGTCGGCGGCGGAACCGGGATGAACTGCTACGCCTTCAAGGGCGGCAGCGGCACCGCGTCCCGCGTCGTGGAGCACGAATCGGACCGGTACACCGTCGGCGTGTTCGTCCAGGCCAACTTCGGCGCCCGCCGGGAACTCGTGGTGGCCGGAGCGCCGGTCGGCCACCAGCTGCTGGCGGACAACCCGATGGAGGAGGCCGACCGGTTCGCCGCGCCTGGTGCCGGTTCGGTGATCGTCGTGGTGGCCACCGACGCACCGCTGCTGCCCGGCCAGTGCACCGCGCTCGCCCGCCGGGTGCCGCTCGGCCTGGCCCGCACCGGAACCACCGGCAGCCACTTCTCCGGCGACCTCTTCCTCGCCTTCTCCACGGCCAACGCGGGTGCTCTCACCAGCACCATGGCCGCCGGCGGACCGGCCTACGAACAACTCCGGTTCGTCCCGTGGGGTCGCATGAACCCGTTCTACGAGGCCACCGTGCAGGCCACCGAGGAGGCGGTCCTCAACTCGCTCATCGCCAACGCGGACATGGTGGGCCGGGACGGCCACCGCACTCCGGCCCTGCCGCACGACCGGCTCGTCGAGCTGCTGCGCGATTCGGGCGTCCGGCTCGACGTCGGTTGACGAACGCCGCGCGGAGGCCGCTCCGCGCGTGCCGGGATGCTCGGGGAGCGGATCGTTGTGGCGGGTTGGATAGGATTGGTGGGGAACTGCGATCGGCGAGGCGGGTGAGCGTGGAAGACAACCGGGGATCCTCGGTTTCGGGGGCCCAGACGCTCGACCGGGGAATCCGGGTCCTCTGGCACCTCGCCCGGAGGCCGGACGGCGAGACGCTGACCGAGATGGCGCGCTCGCTGGAGCTCAACCGCAATGCGCTGCACCGGATGTTGGAGGCGCTCACCGCGCACAACCTGGTCCGGCGGACCGAGGACAAGCGGTACCACCTGGCCTACGGTCTCGTGGAGCTGGCGTCGGCGGTGGACAGCGATCTGCGCGGCTTGGCCTACCCGGTCATGGCGGGGCTCGCCGACGCGGTCGATGCGACGGCGAACCTGATGGTGCCGGTCGGCGACGCCGAGGTGCAGGCGGTGCTGGTGGTCGAGCCGCGGCTCGCCGCGGCGCACATCGCGTTCCGGACGGGCCAGCGGCACCCGATAGACCGCGGCTCGGGCGGTATTGCGATCCTGGCGGGTCGGCCGCCCCGCGATGACGACCCTGCCGAGGTGGTGGCCGCTCGTGAGCAGGGCTACGCCGTTTCCACCGGTCACGTGATCCCCGGTGTCATCGGGGTTTCGGTGCGGGTGGAGACCCCTCCGACGATGTCGGAGGTCAGCATCGGTGTGTCGCTGGTCGATCCCGCTGCGGTCGAGAAGGTGGCCCCGCGGGTGGTGGAGGCGGCGCGCGAGGTGAGCGCGCAGCTGTTCGCGTCGCGCTCGCGGGTGCGCTGAGGTCATCACCGCCGGTAGACCGGATCCGCGGTGTCCCTCCTGGACCGGACCCAGCCGGGGTCGAGGCCGTCGGTGATGGTCTGCGCGCGGACTTCGTCGAAGACGACGACCCGGTCGGCGATGCGCCACCGGCCGCTGCGCCGCTCGAACCGGTCCACGTAGCGGCACCGGATGATCGCCAGCTCCTGCTCGGTCGCACCGCCGACCGGCGCCTGCCTGAGGTAGCAGAGGCAGTAGGACTCGACTTCGGCTGTGTCGTCGTCGGTGAAGTCGACGAGGACGTTGCTGATGAAGTGCTGGGACGAGTCGATCGTGGTATGCCGCCGCCGGATGTCCTCGACGAGCCCGTCGACCGGCCCGTGGTAGCCGCCGTGGTTGTCGATGGCGTCCGGGAAGTAGCAGTCGCGGATGCCGTCGTAGTCGAGGCGGTCCACCGCTCGCGCGTAGCGGTAGAGGACCTGCTCGATGGCGACCCGATCGTCCGATGTGGTCATTCGGTGTTCTCCGTCCCGTTGAGCCGCAGTGCTGCTTGCTGCCCGGCGAGGCGGCCGAGCACCAGGGCGTGGGCCACGGAGTTCCCGCCGCCCACGTAGCGTTCGCCGAGGATCCCGCCGGCCGCCTCACCTGCCGCGTACAGCCCCGGAACCGCTCGGCCTTCGGTGTCGAGCACCCGGGCGCGGTTGTCGATGCGCAGTCCGGTGTGCGTGCACACCAGCTCGGCGGGCAGCATCCGGACGGCGTAGAACGGGCCGGTCGACACCGGGGGCAGCTGCGGGTCGACCTGCTTGGCCGCCAGCGATTCGTGCCGGAGGAAGTCCTCGTCGTGGCCCTGCGCGAACAGCTCGTTGAACCGCTCGACGCTCCGGACCAGGTTCCGCGCCGGTGCGCCGATCAGGGCGGCGAGCTCGGGCAGCGTGTCGGCGCAGTGGACGACGCCTTTGCCCACTTCTTCGAGGACCCGGTCCGCGGACCAGTCGGCGTAGCCGGGTGGCAGGCCGGCGCGGGCCGCTTCGTCGAAGACGGCCCAGACGAAACCGCCGTGGTCCTTGAGGATTCCGGGGCTGACCGCGTACGGCGCGTCCTCGTCCATGCACCGGTGGCCGTCGGAGTCGACGTGGATCCGGGACGCCGGCGGGAATCCGCTCTGCCAGTGGTGGAACCGCTGGAACTCGGCGGTGACCAGCAGCAGCCCCCAGCCGTGGCCGAACAGCGACAGTTCGTGCCGCTCGGCCAGCGCGATGTGATCGCCCCGGCTGCCCGGGGCGGCGACCACGAACAGGCTGTCGCCCGCGATCCCGGCGTCCGGGAAGTACTCCCGCACCAGCTCGGGGTTCTGCGCCAGCCCGCCGCTGGCCACGACCACCGAAGGCGCGGTGACCTCGGCGTCGTCGACGACCACCCCGCGCACCGCCGACCCGTCGCGCAGCAGATCGGTGGCGCGGCTGCCGAGCGCGAGATCGACCTTGAGCCGCCGGCGGGCGCGGTCCAGGGCTTGGACCAGCCCGTACCCCTGGTCCTTCGGGACGTGGCCGCGCCAGACGTCCTCGACACCGGCGCGGGTCAACCCGGGCATGTGCGCGTTCCGGGACAGCTGGGCGGGGATCTCGACGCCGAGGTCGAGCAGCCAGTCGATGAGTGAGCTCGACTGCTCGCAGAACATCCGCGTCGGCCCGGGCAGCACGCGCCACTGGTTGAGGTCCATGTAGTGCTGGAACATGCGTTCCGGCGAGTCGTCCACGCCCAGCGCCTTTTGCACGCCGGTGTCCGCGGCGGTCAGCATCCCGGCGGAGAGCTGCGTCGACCCGCCGATCTCGGACTCGGATTCCAGCACCAGCACCCGCAGCCCCTGCTGCGCGGCCGACACCGCCGCGGCGAGCCCAGCGCCCCCGGCGCCGATGACGACGAGGTCGTAGTCGTAACTCATGGTCTACCTCAGATGTGTT
>NZ_JBEOVY010000363.1:0-7437 GCF_040295745.1 Saccharopolyspora sp. NPDC002686 | reverse complement strand
GGTCGGTGCCGCGCCAGGCGATCACGTCGTCGGGGCGGATCAGGAGCCCTTCGCCCGGCGGCAGGAAGTCTGCGTCCAGGCGGTGGACCGGGATCCCGCCGGCCGCCCAGCGCTGCGGATCGTCGGCCACCGCGAGCGCCCATCCCGGGCCAGCGAGGTCCAGAGTGGACAGACCGGGGGCGAGCCAGCGGTGCGGGATGCGGGTGGCGACGCGCCCGGCCGGGGCGAACTCGGTGATCGGCTCGATCTCGCCGCCCTCGTCCGGGCCGCCCGCGAAAGCCCCGGCCGGGTACTGGAATCCACCAGCTGCCAGCACGAACGGGTCGGCCAACGTCGGGTCGGGCGTGGTCGTCACGCCCGATCGCCGGCTCGACTGGTCGGCGGCGAACCACCCGGCCGGGCGCCGCTCGGCGTCGTAGCTGTCCAGCAGCGCAGGCTCGGCCGCACCGGACAGCACCGCAGCGATCTTCCAGCCGAGGTTGTGCGCGTCGTCGATGCCGGTGTTCGCGCCGAGCGCGGCGAACGGCGGCATCACGTGGGCGGCATCCCCCACCAGGTGCACCCGACCGTCCGAATAGCGGTCGGCGATCAGCATCTCCGGCTGCCAGGGCAAGACGCTGCGGACGTCGAGATCCGGCGCCGGCACGCCGAGCGCGGTGCGCAGCAGCGCGGGCCAATCCCGTTCGACCTCGGCACCTCCGGCCATGAACACCCACCGGAACCGCCCGTCGACCGAAGCCAGCGCACCCGGCGCGTCCGGATGCTCCAGCTGGCATAGGTTGAACTCCCGGCCGCGGACCACGTCGGACAGATCGGCGTGGAAGTAGACGTTGACGTTGGGCCCGCCGACGGCACCGCGGCCGGAACGGCCGATCCCCAACGCGGCGCGCACCGGACTGCGCGCACCATCCGCCGCGACGACGAAAGCCGCGCGGAGCTGGTCGTTCCGCCCCGTCCGGCGATCGTCCAGTTCGGCGAGCACACCGTCGGCGTCCTGCGCGAACGAGGTCAGCTCGGTCTGGAACCGCACTCGCACCCCGGCATCCTCGGCCGCCTGCCGCAGGACCGGCTCCAGCACGTCTTGGGCGACCAGGCACGGCAGCTCCGGACTGGGCTCGACCGGATCGCCGTCCGGGCCGGAGGGCCGCCACAGCGGTAGCTGCTGGGCTTCGGCGAGCGTGCGCCCCGTGGCCATGTGGTCGTGTTCGGCGAGGTCGCGCGCGGCCTCGCGGACCGTCGAGGCGAGCCCGAGCGCGCGGAAGATCTCCAGGCTGCGCACGTGGAACCGGCGGGCTTTGGGTTGCGGCGAGGTCGTCGCGCGCTTCTCCACCAGCGTCACGTCGACGCCGTGGTGGCGAAGGACGAGAGCTGTCGTCAACCCGACCAGGCCGCCGCCCACCACCAGCACCTGAGAGTCGAGTGTACGTTGTACATTCACGGTGTACGTTGTACACGCGGCTACCATCCGAGGCAAATGAACGCTGCCAAACCAACGGGCGGCCTGGTCTGGTTCGACGAACCGCCGCCCCCACCAGCCACCGACCAGCTCAGCCGCGAACGAGTCGTCGCCGCCGCGATAGGCCTCGCAGACGAGAGCTCATCGGGCGAGGTCACGATGCGGGCGATCGCGAGCCGGCTCGGCACGCGCAGCCCGATGGCGCTGTACCGCTACGTCGGCAGCAAGGACGGGCTGACCGACCTGATGGTCGACGAGGTCTACGGCGAGATCACCGTGCCGCCGCCCGGCGACTGGCGGACCTGCCTGCGCGAGATGGGCCTGTCCGCGTGGGCCGCGGTGCAACGGCACCCGTGGTTCGCGCGGCTGGCCTTCAGCCGCCCGCCGCTCGGCCCGAACGCGTTGCGGCTCTACGACTCCGCGCTCGCCGCCGTCGACGAGCTCGGCCTGGAGGCCGCCGGCCGCATCGGCTTCATCAACACCGTGCTCGGGCAGGTCTTCGGCTCCGGGCTGGCGCTGCTGGAAGAGCTCGCCATGCGCCAGCGGACCGGGCTCGCCTCCGACGCCGAACTCGGCGAGGCCGTGCGCCCCTACCTGGAGCGGATCAAGGCGGACGGCGAGCACCCGCACTACATCCGCTGGTTGGACGAACCTGATCCGATGGCCGAGGTGGTGACCTTCGAGCAGCAGCTGGAGTGGCAGCTCGACGGCCTGCAACGGCTCGCCGAAGCTCGGCGCGGCGGCTGAGTCAGCGGGCGAGCCATTCGCGATAGGTGGTCCTGGCGATGGTGGCGTCCTCGTCGGCGATGAGGGCGTTGCCCGATGCCGCGGCGAACATGCCCGCGGTGTTGTCGGTGACGACCGCGCGGTGGTCACCGCGGGCGGCGAGGGTGATTTTGCCCAGCTCGTCGAGGGTGAAGATCTCCGGTCCGGCGATGTCGAGAGTGCCCCGCAACGGTTCGCCCAGGCTGACGTCGGCCACGGCCTGGGCGACCTCGGCCGCGGCGATGGGCTGGACGAGCACGGCGGGCAGGCGGACGGTGTTCTCATCGGCGTTCTCGGCCAGCACCGCGGCGATGAACTCGAAGAACTGGGTGGCGCGGACGATCGAGTGCGGCACGGGACTGGCCTTGAGCAGGTCCTCCTGCAACACCTTGGCGCGGTAGTAGACCAGGCCAGGAACCCGGTCGGCGCCCACGATCGAGAGCACGACCGCGTGGCCGACGCCCGCGACTTCGGCAGCCGCCAGCAGGTTGTCCATGCTCTGCTGGAAGAACGCGAGCGAGGCTTCGTCGAAGGTCGGCGAGTTCGTCAGGTTGACGACGACGTCAGCCCCCTCCAGCGCCTCGCGCAGGCCCTGCCCGCTGAGCAGGTCCAGGCCGGTGGACAGCGAGTGCGGCACCGCCTCGTGCCCGGCTGCGCGCAGGATCTCGACCACCTGCGATCCGATGAGCCCCGTCCCTCCCACGACAGCGATCTTCATCTCCGGCGCCCCTCCTCCCACGACGGCTGGAGCAACGCCACCAGTGCAGCCTTCGCGAGGTGACCGCGAAAGGGGCGGATGTCCTTCACCGGCGAACGGGAAAGCCCCGGAACTCGGTGCGGTTCCGGGGCCTTTCCCAGCTGAACTCGGTCAGTGCGCCGTCTGCGGCTCCCGCCCCGGCTCCTCGGCGGTGCCCTCGGACTGCTTCGCAGCCGGAGGCGTGCGGATGAACAGCGACGTGATGAACGCCAGCACGCCGATCCCGGCGGCGACGACGAACGCCGTGCGCAGTCCCCCCGCGTCCGGGATGCCGGACGGGGCGCTGCTGGCCACGGCGGACACGGTGACGAACACCGCCGTGCCGAACGCGCCCGCGACCTGCTGGAGCGTCGCCATGATCGCGCTGCCGTGCGAGTAGAGGTGATCGGGCAACGCGCTCAGCGACGAGGTCATCAGCGGGGTCATCATCAGCCCGAGCCCGGCCATGAGCACGACGTGGATCGCGATGACCGCGGCCAGCGGCGAGTTCGGCCCGAGGGTGGCGAACAGGCACAGCGACACCGCCATGGCCAGCGCCCCCGGGATCACCAGCGGCCGCGCGCCGACCCGGTCGAACAACCGGCCCACCGGACGTCCGAGCAGACCCATGACCAGACCGCCCGGCAGCACCGCCAGGCCGCTGGCGAACGTCGACTCGTGCAGGACGGTCTGCAGGTACAGCGGCAGCAGGATCGCCCCGGCCCCCAGCAGGCACATGAACAGCAGAGCGCTTAGCAGCAAGGCGATCCCGAAGGACCGGTTGGTCAGCGGACGCAGGTCCAGCAAGGCTCGGTCCTGGCGCTGCAAGCGGATCTGCCGCGCCGCGAACGTGGCCAGCGCGACCGCGCCGATCGACACCGGGATCCACGGTGGCAGCTGCTGCTGCCCGCCGGACTCGCCGACCAGCGACAGTCCGTAGAGCAGGCCGCCGAAGCCCAGCGCCGACAGCACAACGGAGATCAGGTCCAATGGGACCGCCCGCGTCTCGCTGTCCAGCCGCATCCAGGCCGCACCGATGGCCAGCGCGATCAGCGCCAGCGGCAGCACGATCCAGAACATCCAGCGCCAGCTCAGCTGGTTGAGCACCGCGCCGCCGATCGTCGGGCCGATCGCCGGGGCCACCGCGATGACGATGGTGATCGTGCCCATCGTCGCGCCGCGCTTGTCGGCCGGGACCAGGCGCATCACCGAGGTCATCAGCAGCGGCACCATCACCGCCGTTCCGCACGCCTGCACGACGCGGCCCGCCAGCAGCACCTCGAACCCCGGCGCGAGCGCGCTGATCAGGGTGCCCGCGCTGAACAGCGACTGCGCGGTCAGGAAGATCTGGCGCGGGGTGAAGCGCTCCAGCAGAAAACCGGTGGTGGGGATGACCACCGCCATGGTCAGCAGGAATCCGCTGGTCAGCCACTGCACGGTCGTGGTGCTGACCTGGAGGTCGACGGTGAGGTCGCGCAGCGCGACGCTCAGGATCGTCTCGTTCAGGATCATCACGAACGCGGAGGCGACCAGCACACCTATCAGCACTGCCGCCCGCGGTGGTGTGGTGCCGCGGGCGACGTCCGCAGTTGCGGATTCGGTCATGGTCAGGTTGCTCCTCGCGAGTATTCGGCCGGTTCGACCAGCGCAGCCCGTACCGGGCCACCACGTGGTCGAACGCGACGCAGGGTTCGAGTCTGCTCATCAGCCGCGCAATCGGCATCCGATTTTTCGCCGAGAGCGGGCGAACTCACTGCGCGGCGCGGGCGATCAGGAGCCGGGTCGGGCTTGGATCCCGGCTGCTCCGAGGGTCTTGTCGTAGGCGCGCTGCCAGGCGCCGTCGGCGACCGCGGCGTCGAGCATGCGCTGCAGTTCCCCGGCCAGCAACCGGTCGTCGGACTTGATCACCAGGTTCCGCTCGGTGTCGGTGATCGCGTACGGCCCGACCTTCGCCAGCCGCGGATCGTCGGCCTCGCCGCCGAGCAGCAGGTCGACGTCACCGGACAGCGCCGCGTCCCGCAGCTGCGTCGCGGGCAGCCGCCGGAACTGCACGTCGGTCGGCGCCAGGCCGATGCGGTGGGCCAGGTCGCGCGCGATCTCCGCGTCGAAGCCCTGGTAGTCACCGGTCTGGTCGCGGCTGAGGAAGGCCGGCGGGGCGTCGACGCGGACCCCGACCCGCACCTTCCGGCGCTGCTGGATCTTGACCAGGGTCGGCGAGGTGGACAGCTCCACCGAAGTGCCGTCCGACGACGCCGGTGGCGGCGCGACGGGCGTGGCAGGGGCGGGTGGCAGCTGGTTCTGCGCGGCCTCCGGATCCTGACCGCAGCCCGCCAGCACGGCGCCCAGGCACACCAGCGCGAGCACGCGAATCCGCATCACCACTCCTCCCACTCACCACTGCTATCAGATGATCGCGCACCGGTCCGACAGAACGTGGGTGGTTTGCAGATGATCTGGATCGATTGTGAAATCGAGGACACACCCGTTAGTGTGATTGCCGTCATGTGGCGTCAGCGTTGCCGCCCGGTTTCGAGGTCACTCCCGGAGGCGATCCATGGCGCAGTCCGCGCAGCACGTCGTCCAGCAGGTCACCCGGCGCATCGCCGAGCGAAGCGCCCCGAGCCGCACCGCGTACCTGGAGCGCATCCGCGCTGCGGCCGCCGTCGGCCCGGCCCGCACCGAACTGCCGTGCAGCAACCTCGCGCACGGGTTCGCCGCTTGCAGCGGCGAGGACCGGCTCGCGGTGCGCGGTGCGACGAAGCCCGGTGTGGCGATCGTGTCGGCCTACAACGACATGCTCTCCGCGCACCAGCCCTACGCCGAGTTCCCGGCCTGGATCAAGGACGCGGTGCGCGAGGCCGGTGGCGTCGCGCAGTTCGCCGGCGGGGTGCCCGCGATGTGCGACGGGATCACCCAGGGCCGCACCGGCATGGAGCTGTCGCTGTTCTCCCGCGACGTGATCGCGATGGCCACCGGGGTGGCGCTGTCCCACGAGATGTTCGACGCCGCGCTGCTGCTCGGGGTGTGCGACAAGATCGTGCCGGGGCTGCTGATCGGCGCGCTGGCCTTCGGGCACCTGCCGACCGTGCTGGTGCCCGCCGGGCCGATGCCCTCCGGGCTGCCGAACCGGGAGAAGAGCCGCATCCGGCAGCTGTTCGCAGAGGGCAAGGCCAGCCGCGAGAACCTGCTGGAAGCCGAATCCGCGTCGTACCACTCCCCCGGCACCTGCACCTTCTACGGCACCGCGAACTCCAACCAGCTGGTCGTGGAGGTGATGGGCCTGCACCTGCCAGGATCGAGCTTCGTGCCGCCGGGCACCCCGCTGCGCAAGGCGCTCACCGAGGAGGCCGCGCGGCGCGTGGTCGGGCTGGACGCGCCGATCGGCGAGATCGTGGACGAGCGCGCCATCGTCAACGGCGTGGTCGCGCTGCTGGCCACCGGCGGCTCCACCAACCACACGCTGCACCTGGTCGCCATCGCCGCGGCCGCCGGCATCGAGCTGAGCTGGGACGACTTCTCCGACCTGTCGGCCGTCGTGCCGTCGCTGGCGAAGGTGTACCCGAACGGCTCGGCCGACATCAACCACTTCGCGGCAGCGGGCGGGGTGCAGACGCTGGTCGGCGAGCTGCTGGACGCGGGCTTGCTGCACTCCGACGTCAAGACCGTTGCCGGGCCCGGCCTGGACCGCTACCGGCAGCAGCCGTTCCTGGAGGACGGCGAGCTGGTGTGGCGCGATGCGCCGCGCAAGAGCCTCGACCCGGACGTGCTGCGCGGTGTCGACGAGCCGTTCGCGCCGGACGGCGGGCTGCGGGTGCTGGAGGGCAACCTGGGGCGCTCGGTGATCAAGGTGTCCGCGGTCGGCGCCGAGCACCGCGCGGTCACCGCCCCGGCGCGGGTCTTCGACGACCAGCACGAGTTCACCGCCGCGTTCCGGAACGGCGAGCTGGACCACGACGTCGTGGTGGTGATCCGCAACCAGGGCCCGCAGGCCAACGGCATGCCCGAGCTGCACGGGCTCACCCCGGCGCTGGGCGTGCTGATGGACCGCGGCCACCAGGTCGCGCTGGTCACCGACGGCCGCATGTCCGGGGCCTCCGGCAAGATCCCGGCGGCGATCCAGCTGACCCCGGAAGCCAGCGCCGGAGGTCCGCTGGCGCGGGTGCGCGACGGCGACGTGGTCCGGCTCGACGCCGACCGCGGAACGCTGGAACTGCTCGTGCCCGACGGCGAACTGGACTCCCGGGATTCGGCCCCGCCGGCCGACCGGGCGCCGTTCGGCACCGGCCGCGAACTGTTCTCGGCCTTCCGCCAGGCGGTCGGCCGGGCCGACCGGGGCGCGAGCGTCTTCACGCAGCTCCAACCCCAACCCCCCGACGTGCCAGCATGAGTCGTGAGTGCGTAACATTGTTCGAACACTGTTACACACTCACTGCTCGGCCGTCGGCGGCCGGGGGAGAGGTGCTCTACGGGGCGGTCCTGC
>NZ_JBEOVY010000362.1:0-7446 GCF_040295745.1 Saccharopolyspora sp. NPDC002686 | reverse complement strand
CGCCTGCGAGTCGTCTCCGGAGTCCTCGGCTTTCGCCTCGGTCTCCTCCGACTCGGGCTCAGTCGCCTCCGGCTCCTTCTCCGCCGATGGCTCCGAAGACTCCGCAGGCTCCGCGGCCTCCGCCGGGGCTGCGCCCGGCTCCGGCTTGCCCTGCAGCAGCTCGGGGTCCTCACGCCCACCGCGCACCAGCACCAGGTACAGGACGGCGCCGGCGAAGACGATCAGCGAGGTGAAGACGTTGATGCGGATGCCGAGGATCATGGTGGCCTCGTCGGTGCGCATCATCTCGATCCACAACCGGCCGAGGGTGTAGCCCGCGACGTAGAGCGCGAACACGCGGCCGCGGCCCATCCGGAACTTGCGGTCCGCCCAGATGATCACCAGGAAGATCAGCAGGTTCCAGAGCAGTTCGTAGAGGAACGTCGGGTGCACGACGGTGATCGGGGTTTGGTCCAGGGCCACGCCGCCGATCGGATCGTTGAGGCCGGTGGCCGGGTCGACGCGGCGGTAGATCTCCAGACCCCACGGCAGGGTCGTCGGTGCACCGTAGAGCTCCTGGTTGAACCAGTTGCCCAGGCGGCCGATGGCCTGCGCCAGGATGATGCCCGGCGCGACGGCGTCGGCGAACGCGGACAGCGGGACGCCCCGCCGGCGGCAACCGATCCAGGCGCCCACGGCACCGAGCGCGACGGCGCCCCAGATGCCCAGGCCGCCTTCCCAGACCTTGAGCGCGTCCAGCGGGTTGCGGTCCGGGCCGAAGTACTTGTGCCAGTCCGTGGCCACGTGGTAGAGCCGCCCGCCGACCAGGCCGAACGGCACCGCGAACACCGCGATGTCGATGACGGTGCCTTCGGCGCCGCCTCGGGCCACCCAGCGGCGGCTGCCGATCCAGACCGCGGCGATGATGCCCGCGATGATGCACAGCGCGTAGGCGCGCAGCGGAATCGGGCCGATGTGCCAAACCCCTTGCGGCGGGCTCGGAATCGTGGCCAGGAACGAATTCGCCGTGGCGGCGACCGGGGCACTCACAGCCCCAACGGTATCGGGCGCCCCGAGCCGGGGCGCGCACACCCCGGAGCCCCGTTGCGGCGAACGGACCACCCGTCCCACCCGTTGGTGCGAACGGACCATCCGCCTCGGCCGTTGCGGTCAAAAAGCGAACGGACCGCCCGCCCCGCAAAACGGGACGAACGGTCCGTTCGCGCCGAAGTTCAACCGAGCGAGCGGACCGTTCACGCCGATAGGTGGAGTGAACAGGCCGTTCGCTTCAGATCAGCGGCTGCGGACGCCTCGCGCGAGTTCCGCGGTCAGCTCCCGGACGCCTTCGACGCCGTCCTTCTCGGCCCGGGTCACGAACGCCGAGCCGACGATGACGCCGTCCGCGAAGGTGGCGACCTCCGCCGCCTGCTCGCCGGAGCGGACGCCGAGGCCGACGCCGATCGGCAGGTCGGTGTGCGCGCGGGTGCGCTGGACCAGGCCCGATGCCGCCGAGCCGACGCTCTCGCGGGCACCGGTCACGCCCATCACCGACGTCGCGTAGACGAAACCGCTGGTCGCCTTCGCGGTCAGGGCCAGCCGCTCCTCGGTGGAGGACGGGGCGACCAGGAAGATCCGGTCCAGGCCGTGCTCGTCGGTCGCGGCGATCCAGTCCTCGCCCTCGTCCGGGATCAGGTCCGGGGTGATCACGCCGAGCCCGCCGGCGGCCTTGAGGTCGCGGGCGAAGGCGTTCACGCCGTAGTGGTGCACCGGATTCCAGTAGGTCATCACCACGGCGTTGCCACCGGCCTCGGCGATCGAGGACACGACGTCGAAGGTGTCGCGCAGCCGGAAGCCCGCGCGCAGCGCCTTGTCGCTGGCCGCCTGGATCGTCGGGCCGTCCATCACCGGATCGGAGAACGGGATGCCGACCTCGACGATGTCGCAGCCGGTCGAGCCGTCGGTGCCGGTCAGCATCGCCCGGAACAGGTCCTTGGACTCCGGCACCGACGGGTACCCGGCGGGCAGGTAGCCGATCAGCGCGGCGCGCTGCTCCTCGCGGCACCCCTGGAAAACCTCGCGCAGGCTCACCGCGCACCCTCCTGAGCCTCGTCGACGAGACCGAAGTACTTCGCCGCGGTGTCCATGTCCTTGTCGCCCCGCCCGGAGAGGCTGACCACGATGATCGCGTCCGGGCCGAGCTCCTTGCCGAGCTCCAGCGCCCCGGCCAGCGCGTGCGCGGACTCGATGGCCGGGATGATGCCCTCGGTGCGCGACAGCAGCTTGAACGCCTGCATGGCCTCGTCGTCGGTCACCGACCGGTACTCGGCGCGGCCGGTGTCCTTCAGGTACGAGTGCTCCGGCCCGACGCCGGGGTAGTCCAGCCCGGCCGAGATCGAGTAGGCCTCGACGATCTGCCCGTCGTCGTCCTGCAGCAGGTAGGAGCGGGCGCCGTGCAGCGTGCCGGGCGTGCCCTCGCCGAGGGTCGCGCCGTGCTCGCCGGACTCGATGCCGTGCCCGGCCGGTTCGAAGCCGACCAGCCGCACGTCGGCGTCGTCGATGAAGCCGTGGAAGATGCCGATCGCGTTGGAGCCGCCGCCGACGCAGGCCACCACCGCGTCGGGCAGCCGACCGGTCATCTCCAGCACCTGCTCGCGGGCCTCGTCGCCGATGACCCGGTGGAAGTTGCGGACCATCATCGGGAACGGGTGCGCGCCCGCGGCGGTGCCCAGCAGGTAGTGCGTGTGGTCGACGTTGGCGACCCAGTCCCGCAGCGCCTCGTTGATGGCGTCCTTGAGGGTCGCCGAGCCGGTGTTGACCGGGATGACCTCCGCGCCCAGCAGCCGCATCCGCGCCACGTTGAGGGCCTGCCGCTCGGTGTCGACCTTGCCCATGTAGATCACGCACTCGAGGCCGAGCAGCGCGCAGGCGGTGGCGGTGGCCACGCCGTGCTGCCCGGCACCGGTCTCGGCGATGACCCGGCGCTTGCCCATCCGCTTGACCAGCAGCGCCTGCCCCAGCACGTTGTTGATCTTGTGCGAGCCGGTGTGGTTGAGGTCCTCCCGCTTGAGCAGGATCCGCGCGCCGCCCGCGTGCTCGGCGAAGCGCTTGGCCTCGGTCAGCAGCGAGGGACGGCCCGCGTAGTTGCGCAGCAGGTCGTCGAGCTCGGCGAGGTACTCCGGGTCGCGCTGCGCCTTGGCGTACTCGGCGGCGAGCTCGTCCTGCGCCGCGATCAGCGCTTCCGGCATGAACCGGCCGCCGTAGTCCCCGAAGTGCCCGCGCTCGTCCGGGTCGTGCCCGTCCGGAACGGGCTTGCCCTGGCGGTGTGCGCGCGCGGTGTCCGCCCCCACGGTCATTGCCTTACCTCCTGTGCTTCGCCGACCCCGCGCTGCCCGTCAGCGGCTCGGCCGCGGGCATGCCGGGTGCGACCCGGCGGTCACCAGCTGGGTGACGGCCGTCTTGGGATTGTCGCTGGTCACCAGGCCCTCGCCGACCAGTACCGCATCCGCACCCGAGCCCGCGTAGGCCATCAGGTCGCTGGGCCCGCGCACGCCGGATTCGGCGATCTTGAGGATGTTCTGCGGCAGGCCCGGCGCGATCCGGCCGAACACGTCGCGGTCCACCTCGAGCGTATGCAGGTTGCGGGCGTTGATGCCAATGACTTTCGCACCCGCTTCCAGGGCCCGGTCGGCCTCCTCGGCGGTGTGCACCTCGACGAGCGCGGTCATGCCCAGCGATTCCACCCGGTCGAGCAGCGCTTCCAGCGCGTTCTGCTCGAGCGCCGAGACGATCAGCAGCACCATGTCCGCGCCGTGCGCGCGGGCCTCGTGCACCTGGTACGGGCTGACGATGAAGTCCTTGCGCAGCAGCGGGGTGTTGACCACCTTCGCCCGCACCGCGTCGAAGTCGGCGAGCGAACCGCCGAAGCGGCGCTCCTCGGTGAGGACGCTGATCACCCGCGCCCCGGCGTCGGCGTAGTCGGCGGCCAGCTCGGCCGGCTCGCCGATCTCGGCCAGCTCGCCCTTGGACGGGCTGCGGCGCTTGACCTCCGCGATGACGCCCACGCCGGGCGCCCGCAGCGCCGCGAGCACGTCGTGCGGCGGTGGAGCCGCCGCGGACAGCTGCTTGATCTCGTCGAACGGAATCGCGGATTCGCGAACTGCCAGATCTTCGCGAACGCCTTCGATGATGGATTCCAGAACGGTCACGCGAACACCTCGCCGGCCCTGCCCCGAACAGCCACCCGCAAGTCCCTGATCCGCGAGTTGCATGCGCAGATGAACTCATTGCGCTCGATCACGACACTCCCCTTCCCGCCGTGCCGTCGCATGCCCGATGCTAAACCTCGCCCGGACCCCGGCCCACCAAGGGGTGTCCGGAACGTCCCAGCGCAGCAAGGACCTTCGGCCCTTGCGCGCAAGATGTTCGACCGTTCGGAACCGTGCCGAACTGGGTTTTCCGGCCCGACGAGGAAATCCGAAATTAATTCAGCGATCCTGATCGTCCGTTGGATCCCGACCGGCATCGAGGTCCTGCCACATCTGCCGGTCCGGATCGTGGGATTTCTTCTTCTCCGCACCCGGCGCCGAGTACTTCGCCCCCATAGCGGGCATTCTCCCTGCGCGCAGCACCACCAGCACCCCGGCCACCAGCAGCAACACCGCCCCGGCGATCAGCATCAGCGGCCCGAGCGGCTGCGGGTCCAGCGGGCCGACCGGCGTGCTCCCCGGGGGTACGCCGTCAGGCGCGCCGAACACGGTGAAGCTGTACACCTGGAACGCCCGCCAGATCAGCACTCCGCCCGCGGCCGCGATGAGCACGCCGACGATGCGCCGCAGCCACCCACCGGTGGCCAGCAGGGCCGCGACGGCGGTCAACGCCGCCAGCGCCATCGGCACCAGTTCCGGTCGCACGTCGCCGCCGGTGACCCCGGCCGTGATCTCGGCGCCGAACGACGTGCGGTACTTCTGCCCGGCCCACAAGACCGCGCTGGAGCCCCAGAGCAGCCCTCCTGCGGCCAGCAGGAGCAGCACGACCGCCCACAGGAGCCCCTTGGAGCGCGGCTCCGGCTCAGATCCCGGCTCGGTGGTCAACCCGCTCCTCCGTCACCTGCTCGCCGCGCGGACGGGACAGCGTCTCCGCCGTCGCGATCGCGTTCAGCACCGCGCGCGCCTTGTTCAGGCACTCCTGGTCCTCCGCGACCGGGTCCGAATCGGCCACGATCCCGCCACCGGCCTGCACGTAGGCCCGGCCGTCGCGGACCAGCGCGGTGCGGATCGCGATCGCGGTGTCGGCGTCCCCGGCGAAGTCCAGGTACCCGACGACACCGCCGTACTGGGCGCGCCGCGTCGGCTCCAGCTCCTCGATCAGCTCCAGCGCGCGCGGCTTGGGCGCACCGGACAGGGTGCCCGCCGGGAAGCAGGCCGCGACCGCGTCGAAGGCCGTCTTGCCGTCGGCGAGCTGCCCGGTCACCGTCGACACGATGTGCATGACGTGGCTGTAGCGCTCGATGCGGAAGAAGTCGACGACGTGCACCGAACCCGGCTTGCAGACCCGGCCCAGGTCGTTCCGGCCGAGGTCGACGAGCATCAGGTGCTCGGCGCGCTCCTTGTCGTCGTTGAGCAGCTCCTTCTCCAGCAGCGAGTCCTCGTCCTCGTCCGCGCCGCGCCAGCGGGTCCCGGCGATCGGGTGCGTGGTGGCCTGGCCGTCGCGCACCGTCACCAGCGACTCCGGGCTGGAGCCGACGATGTCGAACGGGGTGCCGCCGTCCGGCGCCTCCAACCGCAGCAGGTACATGTACGGGCTGGGGTTGGTGGTGCGCAGGACCCGGTAGATGTCCAGCGCGTCGGCGGAGGTGTCCATCTCGAAGCGCTGGGAGACCACGACCTGGAACGCCTCACCGGCCCGGATCGCCTCCTTGGCCTTCTCCACCGCCTCGTAGTGCTCCTCCGGCTGGCGGCGGCGGACGAACTGCGGGTCCGGCCGGGAGAACGCGGCCACCGTCGGCTCCGACGGCGTGCACAGCTGCTCGGTCATCTCGTCGAGCCTGCGCACCGCGTCGTCGTAGGCCGCGTCCACCCGCTCCGGGCTGTCGTCCCAGTTCACCGCGTTGGCGATCAGGGTGATGGTGCCCTCGTGGTGGTCCAGCGCGGCCAGGTCGGTGGCCAGCAGCATGACCAGCTCGGGGATCTGCAGGTCGTCCTCGGTGAGGTCGGGCAGCCGCTCCAGGCGGCGCACCGAGTCGTAGCCGAGGTAGCCGACCATGCCGCCGGTCAGCGGCGGCAGGCCCGGCAGCGGATCGGTCTGCAGCAGCCGGACGGTCTCGCGCAGCGCCTGCAGCGGGTCGCCGCCGTCGGGCAGGCCGACGGGCGGGGTGCCGGTCCAGTGGGCTTCCCCGTCGCGGACGGTCAGCGCGGCGGCGCTGCGGGCGCCGACGAAGGACCACCGCGACCAGGAACGCCCGTTCTCCGCGGATTCGAACAGGAACGTCCCGGGGCGGTCCCCGGCGAGCTTGCGGTACACCCCGAGCGGGGTCTCGTCGTCCGCGAGCAGCCGTCGCACCACCGGGATGACCCGGCGGTCCGCCGCGAGAGCGCGGAACTCCTCGCGTCCAGGACTGATTGAGCCGATATCACCGTCGCCGACCATGTCGTCATTGTGCCGCGCACCGGTTTCCTCCCGCGCGCGCCCTCCGGGCCGCTTTGCCCCGGGACCGCCGAGGCGGCCAGGATGAGCGGGTGAGCAGTGCAACGAACGGCACCGAGCCGAAGCGGCGCGGGCGGCGCCCCAGCGGCGAGGACACCAGAGCCGCGCTGCTGGCGGCTGCGCGCGAGGTGTTCACCGAGCAGGGCTACGACGCGGCCACGGTGCGCGCCATCGCGGCGCACGCCGGAGTCGACCCGGCGATGGTCAACCACTGGTTCGGCAGCAAGGCCGGGCTGTTCTCCGCGGCGGTGCAGATCCCGATCAACCCGGACGACGTGGTGCCGGATCTGCTGGCCGGGGACCGCGAGGGGCTCGCCGAACGGCTGCTGCGCATGTTCCTGGCGGTGTGGGACAACGCCGAGGGCGGCCAGTTCGCGGCCCTGGTGCGCAGCATCGCCTCCAACGAGAGCGCGGTGTCGATGCTGCGCGACTTCATCCAGAACGTCATGTTCAACCAGCTGGTCAAGGTGCTCGGGGTGGATCGCCCGGAGCTGCGCGCCTCGCTGGCCGGATCCCAGATCGTCGGCCTGGGCATGGCCCGCTACGTGGTCCACCTGGAACCCCTGGCCTCGGCCGACCACGACACGGTCGTCGCGGCGATCGGCCCCAACCTCCAGCGCTACCTCACCGGAGACCTCGGCCCCACCGACCACTGACCCGGACCCCACCGCCACTACCACGATCCGTCCCCACCGTCCACTCAGAACCGCAGTTTCAATTGAAACTGCAGATCCCACCCACGGCGGCAGACAGTTTTAAATGAAA
>NZ_JBEOVY010000361.1:0-7645 GCF_040295745.1 Saccharopolyspora sp. NPDC002686 | reverse complement strand
GCAGCCAACTACGACCCCTACGAGGACTGATCCACCCGCAAATTCCATTGAAATCGGGCGTCCGATTTCAATGGAATTTGCGTTGGGACGGCGGAACCGGGGGTCAGTCGGTGCGGTCGAGGACGGACTCGTCGCCCGGGTTCGGTTCCGGCCAGCCGGGGTAGGGCGGGGGAGTTCCGCCGAAGGCCGGGCAGAGCGGCTTGTGGTCGCAGTAGTCGCACAGGCGGCTCGGGTTCGGGCGGAAGTCGCCGGTCTTGCCCGCGCGCAGGATCGCCTGCCAGATCGCCTCCAGCGTCCGCTCGAAGCGGCGCAGCTCGGTCTCGTCCGGCGCGTAGGCCAGGCGCTGCTTGCTGGCCAGGTACATCAGCAGCAGCTGGCGCGGGATCTCACCGCGGGTGCGCCACAGCACCAAGGCGTAGAACTTCATCTGGAACATCGCCTTGGCCTCGCCGATCTCTCGCGGCGCGGCGCCGGTCTTGTAGTCGACCAGCCGGATCTCGCCGGTCGGCGCGACGTCGACCCGGTCGATGAACCCGCGCAGCAGCACCCCGGAGTCCAGCTCGGTCTCCACCCGAAGCTCGCAGGCCTCCGGCTCCAGCCGCTGCGGGTCCTCCAGCTCGAAGTAGGCGTCCAGCAGCGAGGTCGCCGATTTGAGCCAGCTCGCCAGTTCGGGATCGTCCGGGCCGTCGAACAGCTCGGCCAGCTCCGGCTGCTGCTCCTGCAGCTCGGCCCAGGCCGGTTCGAGCAGCGCACGCGCCTGCTCCGGGTCGCGCTGCTCGGTCGGCAGCGCGTACAGCCGCTCCAGCACCGAGTGCACCACGGTGCCGCGCACCTGCGCCCTGGTCGGGGTCTCCGGCAGCCGGTCGACCGCGCGGAAGCGGTACAGCAGCGGGCACTGCTTGAAATCGCTGGCGCGCGACGGCGACAGGGCCGGACGTCTGGTCCCGCGCTCCTGGACCGCGCCGCTTGCTGCTGTTCCCACCGGTTCCGCCATGGGCAGGAACCCTAATCGAGCCGTCCGACACGCGATCAGGCAAGTGCGGATGACATCCGCCTCACAGCGGGGGTACTACCCTGCGCGCATGCCACCGACCGCATCCCCGCCTGCCCGGCCGAAGCTCAACGACGGTGGGTTGCTGCTGTGCCGGGTCGCCGGGGTGCCCGTGATGCTGTCCCCGTCCTGGTGGCTGGGCGCGGCGCTGATCGTGCTGCTCTACACGCCGCTGGTGGGCAGGATCCTGCCGGGCGCGGGCGTGTGGGAGAGCGCGGTGCTCGCCGCGGTGTTCACGGTGTTCCTCGCGATCTCGGTGCTGCTCCACGAACTGGGGCACTGCCTGGTCGCCCTGCGGCTCGGTCTGCCGGTGCGCAGGGTCCGGTTGTTCCTGCTCGGCGGCCTGACCGAGATCTCCAGAACGCCGCCCAAGCCCACCCAGGAGGGGCTGATCGCGGCCGCGGGACCAGCGGTGTCGCTGGTGCTGGCGGTGGCCACCGGCATCGGCTGGTTCGCGATGGTGCCGGGCGGGGCGATCTGGCTGCTGGTGGTGCAGACCTGCGTGGCGAACCTCGCGGTCGCGGTGTTCAACCTGCTGCCCGGCCTGCCGCTGGACGGCGGGCGGATGCTGCGCGCGCTGACCTGGCGGGTCACTGGCAGGCGCAGCGTCGGCACCACGGCCGGCGTGATCGGTGCGGGAGTGGTGGCGGCCGCGCTGATCATCTGGGCGCTGGTGGGCCTGATCCAGGACGCGCAGGACGAGTGGCTGCGACTGGGCGTGTGCGTGCTGATGGCGTGGTTCGTGGTGGCGGGGGCCAACGCCGAGCGGACCGCGGAGCAGCGCACGAGCTGGCCGCCCGGGCTGGAGCTGAGCGACCTGGTGCGCCCGGTCCTGCAGCTCCCGGCGGAGAGCCCGGTGGGCGATGCGCTGGTGGCCGCGGCCGGCCGCGGAGTGGTGCTGGTGCGCGCGGACGGCATCGCGGTGGGCCTGCTGGACCAGACCGCGGCCGAGCGGTTGGCCACCCACGCGCCGAACGAGCCCGCCGAACGCGCGGCCGAACCGGTCGACCCGGACACGATCCTGCTCGACAGCGAGTCGCCGGAGGCGATCCTGGAGCGCGTGCAGACGGTCCTGGCCTGGCAGTTCCTGGTGATCGACGAGGAAGGCCGCCCCAGCGGCGTCCTCCGCCGCGAAGACCTCCGAGCCGCACTGCGCGCCCGCCGCACCTGAGAGCCGCGCGCCCGTTTCCGCTGGTGGCGGGTCGTGAGCACTTTGAGGTGCTATAGCGCCCCAAAACACTCACGACACCTGACCAGCGGAAACGGAGCGCCGGAAGCCGCTCCTCGAGGTCGTCCGACCCTCTGCGACGATGGTGCGCTGTACCAGCGGCGAGAAGGTAGGCAGCAGTTGAGCAGCACCGTCAGCGGTGAGTTCCGGCCCGGAGACCGGGTGCAGTTGACCGACCCCAAGGGGCGGAAGTACACGGTCGTGCTGGAGCCGGGAGGGGAGTACCACACGCACCGCGGCGCGTTGGCGCACGACGACCTGCTCGGCAAGCCCGAGGGATCGGTGGTGACCTCGGCCGGCGGCACGTCGTTCCTGGCCCTGCGCCCGCTGCTGTCCGACTACGTGCTGTCCATGCCGCGCGGCGCCCAGGTCATCTACCCCAAGGACGCCGCCCAGATCCTGATGTGGGGCGACATCCGTCCGGGCGTGCGGGTGCTGGAGGCCGGAGCGGGCTCGGGCGCGCTGAGCTGCTCGCTGCTGCGCGCGGTCGGCTCCGAGGGCAGCGTGACCTCCTACGAGGTCCGCGAGGACCACCTCGAGCACGCCGAGCGCAACGTGAAGCGCTTCTTCGGCGAGAAGCCGGACAACTGGACGCTGACCCTGGGCGACCTCAAGGACTACGACGGCGAGCAGGTCGACCGCGTGGTGCTGGACATGCTCGCCCCGTGGGAGGTCCTGGACAAGGTCCACGAGAAGCTGGTCCCCGGTGGCGTCCTGGTGGTGTACGTGGCGACCACGACCCAGCTCTCCCGCGTCACCGAAGCGATCCGCGAACAGCAGAACTGGACCGAGCCCCAGGCCTGGGAAACCCTCATCCGCCCCTGGCACGTGGTCGGCATGGCGGTCCGCCCGGAACACCGGATGGTCGCCCACACGGCATTCCTCCTCGTCACCCGCCGCCTCGCGGACGACGTAACCCCACCCCGAGTCCAACGCCGCCCCAGCAAGGGCTGAAACCCAGAGCAAAACGGCCCGCCCGGAAGATTCCGGGCGGGCCGTTCTCATAACCCCAGGCTATCGGAGATATTTCCTGATCCTTTGGAGATCAATCCCAATTGGCGGCTCGCTGACATGCTTCGCCAGCGTCGCCCGACTCGACGCCCATGCTTCTGAGCTGATCGTGACAGGACAATTGTCCAGGAAGGCCGCCGTGTTCGCCTTCGGCGCAGGCGTTAATGGCGCCTGGGCCGACCACGTACCCCTTGGATGACAAAAAATCCTGGCAGTGCGACGCTCGTGCCTGGGCCGGTGCCGCCAGGACGACGGCGAAACCTGCAGTCGCAGCCGCTGTAGCGACCACGGTGGTGATTCGCTTCCCCAGTTTTCGCATTTTTCCCCTCTTGCGATGAAATGACCGTTTGGTCGACGCCATCCTTTCGGTCACGCATGTGAGCGTCAACGGCCTTTTGGGTGAGAGGGGGTTCACTGCCCTTTTTGTTCGATTGTTTGCGGATGTCGAGGATGTTGTTGTAAGGAGGCTTGAATGGATCTCCCTGATCGCATGTAAACAGCAAAACGGCCCGTCCCGGATTTCCCGGGCGGGCCGTTCTGTTGATCGGGTGGCTGTCAGCAGAGCTTCCACTCGCCGTTCTCGACGACCATCTTGAACTCTTCGTCGATCGGCTGGGACTCGTTGATCTGCCGGCCCATGAGCTCCATGTTGAAGGTCATCTTGCCGTTGACCTTGGCGGTCGCGGTGTTGTCGCCGTTCTCCTTGACCTCGCCCAAGGTCATCTCGAACTTCAGGCCGTCGATCATCTTCTTGACGTCGGCGTCGGACATGCCCAGCTCCTTGAGATCGCCGAGCTGGCCGCCCTTGCCCTCCATGGTGTCGATGATCTCCTGGAACTGCTCCTTGTCCTTCTGGCAAGCCATCGTCTGGAGCGTTGCGAAGTCCTTCGCGTTGATCGCGTCGATACCTGCCTGCGCAGTGTTGCGCGGGTCGCCGGGGCCGCCGGTGAAGACCACGACCAGGACGATGACCAGGCCGATCACCAGGAGACCGCCTACGCCGCCGAGGATCCAGGGGAGGGGGGACTTCTTCTTCGGCGGCTCGAAGCCCTGCTGGCCGTACGGCGAGGTCGGCGGGTACGGGGGCTGACCACCGAAGCCCGCCTGCTGCTGGGGGCCGCTGGGCGGGTACTGGCCGCCCGGCTGCTGGCCGAAGCCCTGCTGCGGGCCGCTCGGCGGGTACTGGCCGCCTGGCTGCGGCTGACCCGGCTGCTGCGGGTACTGGCCGCCGGGCTGGGGACCGCTGGGCGGGTACTGGCCGCCCGGCTGCTGGCCCCAGCCACCCTGGCCGGGTTGCTGCGGTGGGTACGTCACGTCTTGTCCCCCTCGTTCGATTTGTTCGGTTGTGAGATCACTGGTCGAGCTGGCAGATCTTCCACTCGCCGTTCTCGACCTTGAGCGTCATGGTCTGGTCGACCGGGTGGGCCTTCCCCTCGGCGGTGAAGGTGCCCGTGAGCTTCGCGGTGGCCGACTCGCCACGCTCCGTTACCTGGCCGAGCTCGACGTTGAACTTCCACTGCTCGAGCTGGTCCAGGTCCTGGTTGAGCTTGGCTTTGTTCGACTCGCACACCAGGCCTCGAACGCCCTTGAAGTCGTGGGCGTTGACCTTGGTCACGAGCTCCTGGGCGACCGGCTTGGCCTCGCCCGGCCCGCTGGCCAGCCAGAAGTACGCGCCGACGACACCGCCGGCGAGGACGACGAGCACCCCGACCAGGCCGAGGATCAGCGGCAGCTTCGACTTCTTCTTCTGCGGTGGTTCGACGTCGGCGAAACCGTTGGGCTCCTGGAGCCAGGAACCGGGGCCGAACTCGCTGCCCCACTGCGGGGGCATGGGCGCCTGCTGCTGCTGATCCGGCCCCTGCTGGCCCCAGCCGGTGTGCTGGTTGCCGTAGAAGGCGGGCTGCTGCTGCGGGGTTTCCGAAGGTCCCTGCGGCGGGAACCCGTTGCCCGCGGGTTGCTGCTGGCCCCACCCGCCCTGTCCAGGCTGCTGCGGCGGATAGGTCATGGACTCCTCCCCGGAGGTCTGCGTCGTGCTGCTGGCCGTCTGCGCGGCGGCCGTAAGTAGATCAGAGCGCGCAGCGCGACGTGCACGGAGTGGACTTTTCGGCGCCGAATCGTCATGGGCGCCTCACCGGTGGGAAGTGGCCGGAGATGCCGGTTGTTCCAAATGATGGGAGAAGTTCACGGTGTTCCGACCGGGCCCCCTGGGTAACGCCACCCGGTTGCCGGAGTCGTTAACCCGGATGCCGGTCGGTGGGCGCGATCCGTGCGGTGCAACGGAAAACCGGTGCTGGTGGGGGGCCTCGGGCACCGCGCGGGCCGCTGCGCAACGTATCGATCGGACCATGATCGTCGACGCACCGTGTCCGTCCCGATCAGCTCACCGCCGACCCACTGGCACCAACCTGCTCCACTTCGTGGGTATTCGCGGATTTTTGTGGCACGCTGGGCGATCCGGCGGACATTCACGACGCCGCCGTCGTCGGTGATCGCCGGTACCGTGGTGGTACGAGCACGGGAGGAGGGTGCCGACATGCAGCACGACCGTCCCGGCAGCCGGCCAGAGGAGGGCGGCGAGCAGTACAGCGGTGGCACTGCAGAACTCCGCAGCCAGATCCGTCTCCTGGAGGACGAGGTTGCACTGCTGCGCCGCAGGCTCAACGAGTCGCCCCAACAGGTCCGATTGCTGGAAAAGCGGCTGGCCGAGGCATCCGAGAGAGTGAGTCAGCTCACCGAACGGAACGGCAAGCTCACCGAGACCCTGAAGGAAGCGCGGGGCCAGCTGATGGCGCTGCGCGAAGAAGTCGACCGACTCGCCCAGCCCCCCAGCGGGTACGGGGTGTTCCTCAACCGCTTCGAGGACGGAACGGTCGACGTGTTCACGTCTGGTCGCAAGATGCGGGTGGCGGTGTCACCCAACGTCGAGACGGAGGAACTGAGACTGGGCCAGTCAGTGCGCCTCAACGAGGCACTGACCGTGGTGGAGGCTGGTGCGTTCGAGCAAACCGGTGAGGTCTGCACCTTCCGGGAGCTCCTGTCCAGCGGTGCCGGGGAGAGCCCCCGCGCGCTGGTCCTGGGCCACACCGACGAGGAACGCGTGGTATGGGTGACCGAGCCGCTGGCGGCCTCCGGGCTCAAGGCGGGCGACTCGGTGCTGGTCGACAGCAAAGCCGGGTACGCCTACGACGTGGTGCCCAAGGCTGAGGTCGAAGACCTCGTGCTCGAGGAGGTGCCCGACGTCGGCTACCAGGACATCGGTGGCCTGTCCGGGCAGATCGAGCAGATCCGCGACGCCGTGGAACTGCCGTTCCTGCACTCCGACCTCTACATCGAGTACCAGCTCCGGCCACCCAAGGGCGTGCTGCTCTACGGCCCGCCGGGCTGCGGCAAGACGCTGATCGCCAAGGCCGTGGCCAACTCGCTGGCCAAGCAGGTCGCCGCCGCGCGCGGGGACGACGATGGTCAGGCCAAGTCCTACTTCCTGAACATCAAGGGCCCCGAGCTGCTCAACAAGTTCGTCGGCGAGACCGAGCGGCACATCCGGCTGATCTTCCAGCGGGCGCGGGAGAAGGCCTCCGAGGGCACCCCGGTGATCGTGTTCTTCGACGAGATGGACTCGATCTTCCGGACCCGCGGCAGCGGTGTGTCCTCCGACGTGGAGACCACCATCGTCCCGCAGCTGCTCAGCGAGATCGACGGTGTCGAGGGCCTGGAGAACGTCATCGTCATCGGCGCCTCCAACCGCGAGGACATGATCGACCCGGCGATCCTGCGGCCGGGCCGGCTGGACGTGAAGATCAAGATCGAGCGTCCGGACGCGGAGTCCGCGAAGGACATCTTCTCCAAGTACCTGACCGGGCAGCTGCCGATCCACGAGGAGGACCTCAAGGAGTTCGGCGGGGACAAGTCGGCGTGCGTGGAGGCGATGATCCAGACCACGGTCGAGCGGATGTACGCCGAGACCGACGAGAACCGGTTCCTGGAGGTCACCTACGCCAACGGGGACAAGGAAGTCCTGTACTTCAAGGACTTCAACTCGGGCGCGATGATCCAGAACATCGTGGACCGGGCGAAGAAGGCGGCCATCAAGTCGGTGCTGGAGACCAAGCAGCCGGGTCTGCGGGTGCAGCACCTGCAGGACGCCATCATCGACGAGTTCGCCGAGAACGAGGACCTGCCCAACACCACCAACCCGGACGACTGGGCCCGCATCTCCGGCAAGAAGGGCGAGCGGATCGTCTACATCCGCACCCTGGTCAGCGGGAAGAACCAGGAATCCGGTCGAGCGATAGACACGGCCACCAACACGGGCCAGTACCTGTAAGCGCCGGGTTCGGGGCCGCCACCATCCAGGT
>NZ_JBEOVY010000360.1:0-7676 GCF_040295745.1 Saccharopolyspora sp. NPDC002686 | reverse complement strand
TGGAAGGCGATCCTGCTGTCCACACTGGTCGGTTACGTCGCGGTTGCGGCCAGCTACGTCTCACCGGACACGATCTTCTACTTCATCATCAACTCATCGGCTACTGGGCAAATCAGTTGGCGTGCTGGTTCACGTTGGCGTTGTTGAACGCGGTCACGTCCACGTCACCGGCGAAGGAGTCGTTGTCGACGTCAACGTCGACGTCCTGGTCGACGTCGATGTTCTGGTCGATGTCTCCGAAGCCGTCCCACCAGCAGCCGCCCAGGGCCTTGCGCTCGGGCAGCAGTTCAGCGAACTCGTGGGTTTCGAACATGGTCTGCTCCTAGTCTTCGACGGAATTTCGACTGCGGCTCAGCCGCTGGGGACGAGTACGCCAAAGGCCCCGTCACCAGCCCGTCACCGGCGCGTCACGCGCCGTCGTCGCCCGGAGGTCCGGTTCTGCGATGACGCTGCGTGTTCTCCGCGCGACCAGGGAAATCCGGATCCGACAAGAGCTTTCCTAGATGGATCGGGTGAATCCGGAAATTCCTGCACCAGATCGCCCTCACCCAACGAAAAGCCCCGCGCACCGGTCTCGGGTGGCGGGGCTCGTGAGCAGCGGAAACGCGCTTAGGCTTCCTGGTCCAGGCCGTGCTCGATCGCGTAGCGGGCCAGTTCGACCCGGTTGTGCAGCTGCAGCTTGCGCAGCGTGGACTGCACGTGGTTCTCCACCGTCCGGTGCGAGATCACCAGCTTCTTGGCGATCTGCCGGGCCGTCATGCCCTTCGCGACCAGCCGCAGCACCTCGGTCTCCCGGTCGGTCAGCTGCGGGGCCTGCGTCTCCGAGTCCGGCGTGATCGCCATCCGCCGGTACTCGCCGAGCACCAGCCCGGCCAGCCCGGCGGTGAACACGGCGTCCCCGGCGGCGGTGCGCTCGACGGCGTCCACCAGCTCCTCGGCCGACGCCGACTTGACCAGGTACCCGGAAGCACCGGCCTTGACCGCCTCCAGCACGTCGCTGTGCTCGCCGCTGGCCGACAGCACGAGCACGCGGGTGCCGGGGATCTCCTGGGTGATCTGCAGGGTCGCGGTCACCCCGGAGGGCTCGCCCAGGTTGAGGTCCATCAGCACCACGTCGGGCTTGACCGTCCGCGCGATGCGCAGCGCGGACGCGGCGTCGCTGGCGGTGGCCAGCACCTCGAAGCCGCGCTCGGCCAGGTCGCGGGCAACTCCGTCGCGCCACATCGGGTGGTCGTCGACGACCATCACGGACACGGTCGGCTTGCTCATCGCTCTCCTCCTCTGCGGCGCTTGGCCGGCTTCGCACCGGGCAGGGGAACCCGGATCTCCCACTCGGTCCCTTCTCCGGGCTCGGTGTCCAGGGTGATCGTGCCACCGAGTCCGTCCACCCTGCCCTTGATCGACTTGGCCACCCCGAGGCGCCCCTCGGCAGCCGCTTCGTCGAGCCGGCCTTCGGGGATGCCCGGCCCGTCGTCGCGGACGCTGACCACCACCTCGTCCGGCAGCTCCTCCAGCAGCACCCACGCCTGGGCGTCGGGCCCGGCGTGCTTCTCGACGTTGGCCAGCGATTCCCGGATCACGGCGAACAGCTCCGAGCTCAGCGGCTCCTGGAGGAGCACCGGGTTGCCCGGCACCGACACGTGGATCCGCCCGGTCCGCAGCACCTGGAGCTTCGCGGCCAGATCCGTCTCGCCGTTCTCGGTGGTCTCCTGGGGTGTGGTCGCGACCAGCGCGCGCAGCGCGATCTCCTGCTCGCCGGCCAGCTGCGCCAGGTCGGCGGCCTCCCCGCCGAGCTCCGTGCCGCGGCGGCGCACTCGCGCCAGCACCTGCAGCACGCTGTCGTGTATGTCCCGGGCCAGCCGCTCGCGCTCGGCGGTCGCGGCTTCCGCGCGCAGCGCGCGGGCCAGGCGCGCGGTGGTGGTGCGGGCGCTGCTGGAGGCGATCCCCATGACCGTGCCGACGCCGATCAGCAGCACCGTGTCCAGCGCCATGTCCGGGGTGGTCTTCCAGCGGAGCAAGAAGTTGCAGGCGGCCGCGAAGGCCCCGACGATCAGCCCACCGGGGGTCCCCCACTGGGAGGCGGCGGCGGTGACCATGGTCGGGTGCCAGGCGGTGACCACCGACGGGTCGCTGTCGGCCATCTGCTGGTCGGTGAGGATGAACTCGTTGCTCAGGAACAGCACCGTCACCACGACGATGTCGATCGCGACGAGCAGGTTGGTGCGCCCGGCCGGCGTCCAGTAGCGCCAGACGGTGAACGCGGTCCACACGCCCATCAGCACGATGACGACCAAGGCGAGCCAGGGCCGTTCGTACTCGTGGTACTGGGCGCCGACCCAACCGCACGCGTACAGGAACATCACGATGCGGAAGATGTTGTGCCCGCGCCAGAGCGGCGAGCTCCCATCTGCCATCCGCGGTTCCTTCGATGGCGGACTGGTCAAGTTCGCTCCTTCCCAGCGGACCATCCTGCCGTACCGAGCCGCTCGCGGAGACCGCCGTATCGACCACCCCGCGTGTTTGTGATCACCAGCGGCATCGACCGGAGCAGTTCGGGTGGTGTGCAGCACAGCTACCACTCGCTGTGCAAGGCTGCGCACCGGAGGTGATCGAATGCGCGGCTGGCTGCTGTGGCGACTCCGGCCCGCGGCGATCGCCTACGTGCTCACCGTTCAAGCAGTGGCGCTGGTGCTGATCGCGCTGGTCGTCGGGGTGAGCCGGGAGCCGCGGCCGGAAGAGCTGCTGAGCTTCGTGATGCTGGCCGCCACCTCGGGCGCAGTCATCGTGATCACCTCGGTGTCGATCAACGTCAAGCGCCAGATCCGGCGCAACCCGTGGACGCTGCACATCGCCTACCTGGCGGCCGGCATCCTCCTCCTGCCGCCGAACCTGCTGGTCCTGCTGCTGCTGGGGCCGACCCTGCACGGGGTGCTGGACGGCCGCCCGGAACTGCACCGCTGGCTGTTCACCACGGCGGCGACCACGATCGCGACGCTGTCCGCGCGGTTCGCCATCGGCTGGGAGGTGCCGGGGTGGACCGCCGCGCAGTTCGTGCTGACCGGGGCGATCCTGCTGCTGGTGCGGGCGCTGCTGGTGGCCATCGGCATCCGGCTGCGCAATCCGGAGGCGCCGCGCCAGCACGTGCTCGGCGAACCGATCGACGTGCTGCTGGGCATCGTCGCGGCGAGCCTCGGCGGGCTGCTGGCGGTGGCGATGAGCCACGAACCGACCAGCGCGCTGCTCGCCGGACCGCCGATGGTGCTGCTCGACCTGGCCAGCCAGCTGCCGCAGTGGCGGCGTTCGGCGCAGCACGACGCCAAGACGGGCCTGGCCAACCTCGCGCACTGGGAACGCTTGGCGCGCACCGAGCTCGCGCGGGCGCGCGCCCGCGACCAAGCGGTCTCGCTGCTGCTGCTCGACCTGGACCACTTCAAGCGGGTCAACGACGAGCTCGGCCACCTGGCCGGGGACACCGTGCTCGCCGCGGTCGCGATGATGCTGCGCAGCAGCGTGCGGCGGGAGGACGTGGTCGGCCGGTTCGGCGGCGAGGAGTTCGTCGTGCTGCTGCCGGGCACCGACTCGGAGCCGGCCTGCGCGGTGGCCGACCGGATCCGGCGGTCCACGGCAGCGCTGTCGGTGCCCGCCCGGGACACCGAGGGCGAGCTGCGCGAGCTCAACGACCTGACGGTGAGCATCGGCGTGGCCACCACGACCCGCTTCGGCTACCAGATCACCGACCTGATCATCGCCGCCGACGCGGCCCTGCTCGCGGCGAAGTCGGCCGGCCGCAACGCCGTCACCCTCGCCTGACGAAACCCCGCGGTCCCGGCGCTCCGCCACGAGCGGAGTCCAAATTCCATTGAAATCGCACGTCCGATTTCAATGGAATTTGCGGGAGTGCCGGGCCTCAGCGGTCGGCGGGTTCGGGTTCCTTGTCCTCTTCCGGCGGTTCGGTGGCTTCCTGGTCCGGGGTGTCCTTGACGGGGGCGGGCTCGTCCGCCGGTGGGGCTTCCGGTTCCTCGTCGCCGACGAGGGAGCGGATCGAGGCGTTGAGGACCGCCACCAGCGGGACCGCCAGCAGCGCGCCGACGATGCCGGAGACCACCGCGCCGATGCTGATCGCCAGGACGACGGCCAGCGCGTGCAGGTGCACCGCACGCCCCAGCAGCAGCGGCTGGAGGATGTTGCCCTCGACCTGCTGGACCAGCAGCACCACGCCGACCACGATCAGCGCGGTCACCCAGCCCTTGGTCACCAGCGCGACCAGGACCGCGACCGCGCCGGAGGCCACCGCACCGACGATCGGCACGAAGCCGCCCAGGAACACCAGCGCGGCCAGCGGGATGGCCAGCGGCACCCCGAGGATCACCAGGCCCAGGCCGATGCCCAGCGCGTCGACCACCGCCACCATCGCGGTCGCCCGCACGTAGCCGACCAGCGCCTTGAAGCCCTGGACACCGGCCACGTCCACCTTGTGGCGGACGTGCTTGGGGGCCAGCTTGGTCACGAACAGCCACACGCCGCGGCCGTCGTGCAGGAAGTAGATGAGCGTGAACAGCGCCAGCACCAGGCCGGTCAGGAAGTTGCCGAAGGTGCCCGCGGTGGACAGCGCACCGCTGGTCAGCATCGCCTGGTTGGCCTGCAGCCACTCCTGCGCCTGCCGCAGGTAGTTGTCGATCTGGGCGTCGTTGATGTGCAGCGGGCCCTGCGCCAGCTGCACCTTCAGCGCGGTCAGCGACGCGATGACCTGCCGCTGCAGGTCCGGGAAGCCGGTGATGAACGCGTTGATGACGAAGGTGAGCACACCGCCGACGACGGCCAGCCCGCCGATCAGCACGAAGGCGGTCGCCAGGGACCGCGGCACGCCGCGCCGCGCGAGTCCGGCGACGACCGGGGCCAGCAGCGCGGACAGCAGCATCGCGATGGCCACCGGGATCACGACGACGTAGATCTGCCCGAGGACCAGCCCGAGCACGTACACGGCACCGAGGATGACCAGCGCGCGCCAGCTGACCGCGGCCGAAACCCGCAGCACGCGCGGAAGGGACTTGGCCGCGTCGTCCCGCTGGGCGATCTTGAAGTCGTTCACCCTGCCACCGTAGCGCCGACCGGAGCGCCGGGTCCGCAGATGACCACAGCCCGCAACGTCGATCGATCACCAGTAACACGATGTAGCGAAGCTGTCGCCCAACGCTTACGGATGGGGCGGTTGTTTTGGAAGAGTGCCCGTCGGCAAGCAGGAGATCGCAGTCCTGTGGGGAGTCACACCGCTGAGCCGAGGAGGTTCTGGCCCCGAGATGTCCCGCCGCGACCGCACGACGGGAGCCGCCCGACAGTGGCGGCTGCTGAGCCGTGCCCTCGTGGTGGTCGGCGCGACGGTCGCCGGAACCTCCGCGGCTTGGCTGCTCGACCACGGCCCCGCCGACGCGGCGGACCTGCCCGCGGCCGAGGCCGAGGCCGAGCACGCCGCGGGTGACGCCCCGGCGGGCGAGTCCGGCCCGGAGGAGTTCTCGCTGACCCGGCTCGACCCGATCAAGCTGGTCAACTCGGGCCCGACCGGGAAGCTGCTCGACGCGGCCCAGCCCGTCACCGAGGTGCTGCAGCAGCCCGCCGCCGAAGTCGGGCAGGTCGCCGGCGATGCGCTGGCGGTCACCACCCGGACCACGTCCCCGGACACCGCCGCCGAACCCGAGCCGGCGCAGCCGCCGCAGCAGCCGGTGGAGGCCGACCGGACCCCGCACGTCGAGCCACCGGCCGCCGACGTCGCCGTCGAGAGCCCGGTGCAGGACGTCGCCGAACCCGCTTCCGAACCGCGGTCGGCCGAGCCGCAGCGGTTCTCGCCGCCCGAACCTCCCGCGCCGGAGCCCCCGGCGCAGCCGCGCCTGCCCATCGGCGCGACGCCCTTCGTGCTGCCCTCGACACCCGGCGCCCCAGGCTGCGGCGGCGCCACCGACGGGCCGCACCACAACACCACCGCGCTCGGCTGGCACCCCGCCGCGCCGGTCCGCGCCCCGGCCCGAGCCGGTGCGCCCAGCTGCGACATCGAGGCAACGCTGCTGCCCAGCGTTGCCGAACCGCAGCCGGGAACCACTCCCGACTGATCGCGCGGCGGCCACGTCGTCGCGGTGCGCGAGCGCGCCTCGAACCGGCCGCGCGAAACCCGAAGCCAATTCCGAAAGGCCCGCTGCCGTGCTGCACGCACCCGGCCGGCGGTGTGGCTCGAACCCGTTCCCTCCCCGACAGAGGAAACCCCGTGAAGGAGCAATCCATGCAGACTTGGGCGAAGCGCGGTGTGCAGGCCGCGCTGGTCACCGGTGGGATGCTGGCCGTCGGCAGCGGCGTCGCATCCGCCGATCAGGCCTGCCCGGAGCGTCCGACCTCGCCGCTCGGCGAGCCGGCGAACGCGCTCGGCCAGCTCGGCGCCGATGGGCGCTGCCTGTCCGGCGACCTGTTCCCGGAGAACGCTCAGGTGAACGCGCCGCTGGTCGAGTCGCGCGCCGCGCACCAGGTGACCGCGCTGGCGGGCACCCTGGACCCGGTCCGGGACCTGCTGCCCGTCGTCGAGAACGACATGACGCAGGAGATGCCTGCGCTGCGCGACTGGCACACCGAACCCGCACCCGCCGAGCCGTCGGCCGCCCCGCTGCACCTGGCGGGCTGGATCGCCGACCCGGCCGACGCGCGCCCGCTGGAGCACGCGGGCCTGCCGGGTCTGCCGCCGTTCGACGGCAACCGGCCGGTCACCCCCGCCGAGGGCTTCCACCGCTCGCTGAGCTGGGCCGGGCCCATCGGCGAGGTGATCAGGGGAGGTGCGCATGCCCTCGACGAGGGGACGTTTCGATCGGGTCCGGTCCTGGATGTCCCTGCAAATCTGCTGACCCCGCACGACGACCTCGTCTACTTCGACGGGTTCGGCCCGGCCGAGGGCATCGTCGACCTGTGGCAGGGCGTGCTCACCCCGCCGCACGGCGGTCTGATCGACGCCAAGCAGGTGGACCTCACCTCCGCCGAGCTGCCGGGCTTCCGCAACGAGCTGCACACCGTCCCCGGCGACGTGCTCTCGGCGGCGCTGTCCGCGATCGCGCCGCAGCCGGCCCCGCGCAGCGAGTTCGTGCCGCTGGACGTGCCGGGTGAGCTGCAGGCCAAGGCCAACGAGCTGCCGGACCTGTCCGGGCTGCCGCTGCTCCAGTTGAGCAAGGCGCCGGGCACCACCGAACGCAGCGACAACCCGGGCGTGCAGGCGCCGCTGCCGCTGGTCGGCGAGCTCAACACCCTGGGCGGCGGGCAGACCTCGGTGCCCACCATCAGCCGGATCACCTCCGCGCTGGACGCGCCCGCCCCGCGCGCCATCACGTTCACCGACGCGCCGCTGCAGTCCGACGTCGCGGTGCAGGTGGTCGACGAGCTGCAGGCCGCGATGCCGGAGCACAAGCTCGTCACCCAGAGCCCGCTGCGCCCGGCGCCGGTCCCGGCCCCGCGCAGCGGCGGCATGGCCCTGCCGGTGCTCGGCGACAGCATCCCGAACATCACCGCGGTGCAGGACCAGACCCTGCCGCTGCCGGGTCTGTCGTCCGACCAGCGCAGCTTCGAGAACGCCGACACGGTGGTCTTCAGCCGCATCTGATCCGCTGGACGAAAGAACCGGGGCGGGAGCTGTCGAGGTGCCGAGGAACAGC
>NZ_JBEOVY010000359.1:0-7786 GCF_040295745.1 Saccharopolyspora sp. NPDC002686 | reverse complement strand
TGTTGGGTGACCCACCCGCCGGGGCCGGCACACCGGGGGACCGCAGTTTCAATTGAAACTGCGGATCCCAGGCACGGCGGATCACAGTTTCAATTGAAACTGCGGAACTCGGGGTCCGATCGGGGGTCAGTCGGCCGGGCGGAGGGTTTTCACGGCTCGGTCGAACTCCCAGAAGGCTCGCATGGAGCGGATCAGGCCTGATTCGTCGACGTGGTAGACGAAGACGCCTTCGGCGTCCATGGTGCTGCCGTCGGGGAGGAACGTCGAGATGCAGCCGACGTTGGCGACCTCGCGGCCCGCCGCGAACGAGTCGTGGACGTGGAACTCGATGCGGTCGGCCTGGGCGATCGCGAGGTCCCAGAACGCCGCGATGCCGTCGTGGCCGTGGTGACCGCAGCCCTCCGGGTCGAAGACCGACGGACCGACCGGGTCCTCCACCACGCCGTCCGGTGCGAACAGCGCCACCCACTCGTCCTTCGCGCCGCGGGTCACCGCGCTCATCGACTTCAGCGCCGCATCGCGAGCCGGGTGCGGCTCGGTGCTGGCCGACCAGTGCACGCCCTCGACCATGCCATCCTCCGATCAGGTGGTGTGACTTCCGAGCAGTGCAAGAATCCCGGGCAGTTCCCGGGGAACCGGGCTTTCGCGCCGCTGCTCCCGGTCGAACGCCTCAGAACTGGCTGAGGACTTCGTCGGCGAACTTCCGGATCGAGTCCTGCTTGGCGCTCAGGTCGGCGTCGAAGCCGTGGCCGTCGAACAGCCAGGGGACCACGATCGCGTCCGTCACGCCGATCTCGGCCTGCTCGCGGTAGCCGGACGCGCCGAAGCGGTCCACGCACACCGCCTGGATCTCGAACGGCGCGTCCGAACGGCCGCAGGACGCGCGCAGCTCGGTGAGGCGGTCGATCGTGGTGCGCAGCTCGTCCAGCGTCATCATCGCCGACGCCCAGCCGTCGCCGATCCGGGCTGCTCGCCGCAGCGCGGCCTCGGTGTGCCCGCCGATGTAGATCGGCACCGGGCCGGCCGGCGCCGGGCTCATCTGCAGGCGGTCGAAGTCGAAGAACTCGCCGTGGTGCTCGACCATCCCGCCGCCGAGGATCAGCCGCAGCACCTCGATGGCCTCGTCCACGCGCGCACCGCGCTTGGCGTACGGCGCGCCGCACCACTCGAACTCCTCCGGCGCCCACCCGAGCCCGATGCCCAGGCCGAAGCGGTCGCCGGTGAGCACCGCGACCGACGCCAGCTGTCGTGCCAGCAGCACCGGATTGCGCGGCCCCAGCTTGAGGACCGAGGTGTAGAAGCGGATCCGCGAAGTGGCCGCACCCATCGCCGCGGCCGCGATCAGCGGGTCCGCCCAAGGGGTTTCGGCGTCCCACATCCGCGAGCCGTCCGGCGTGTACGGGTAGGCCGCGGAGACCTTTTCGGAGTAGAACAGCGAATCGGGCAGGGCGATGGCGGCGAAGCCGCATTCCTCCGCGGTGCGGGCCAGCTCGGTGAGCTGGTCCAGCGGGCTCATCGCCACCGACATCGTGAACTTCATCGTTCCCCCGGTTTCCGGGCGCCGACCACCCACATCGAGAAGTACTGCGAGCCACCGCCGTAGGCGTGGCCGAGCGCGGTGCGCGCGCCGTCCACCTGGTGCTCGCCTGCTTTGCCGGTGACCTGCATCGCCGCCTCGGCGAACCGCAGCATGCCGGAGGCGCCGATCGGGTTGGACGACAGCACGCCGCCGGAGGGGTTCACCGGCAGTCGCCCGTCCAGCGCGGTCTCGCCGGCTTCGGTGAGCTTCCAGCCCTGGCCTTCGGCGGCGAAACCGAGGTTCTCCAGCCACATCGGCTCGAACCAGGAGAACGGCACGTAGATCTCCGCGGCGTCCACTTCGGACAGCGGATCGCCGATCCCGGCCTCCCGCCACAGCGCTGCCGCCGCGTCCCGCCCGGCCTGCGGGTTCACCTGGTCGCGCCCGGCGAAGGTGGTCGGTTCGGTGCGCATCGCCGTCGCGTGGATCCACGCCGCGGACTGCCCGGCGGCGCTCTCGTCGCCGATGACCACCGCGCACGCACCGTCGGAGGAGGGGCAGGTCTCGTCGTAGCGGATCGGATCCCACAGGACTTGCGAGGCCAGCACCGATTCCATGGTGATGTCGCTCTGCTTGAGGTGCGCGTACGGGTTGCGCGCGCCGTTGCGGCGGTCTTTGGCCGCCACCATCGCGCCGATGTGCTCAGGCGCGCCGGAGCGGCGGATGTAGGAGCGCACGTGCGGCGCGAAGTAACCGCCGGCGCCTGCGCCGACCGGCATGTTGAACGGCGGCAGGATCGACAGCGCCCACATCGCGTTGGACTCGGACTGCTTCTCGAAGGCCACCGCGAGCACCCGCCGGTGCACCCCGCCCTGCACCAGGCTCGCCGCCACGTTGGCCGTCGAGCCTCCGACCGATCCGGCGGTGTGCACGCGGATCATCGGTTTCCCCGTCGCACCGAGGGAATCCGCGAGGTGCAGCTCGGGCATCATCACGCCCTCGAACAGGTCGGGGGCCTTGCCGACCACGACGGCGTCGACGTCCGGCCAGTCCAGGCCGGCATCGGTCAGCGCGCGCTCGGCGGCTTCCCGGCACAGCCCGGCGATCGAGACGTCGAGGCGCTTGCTGGTGTGGTGCGTCTGGCCGGTCCCGATGACCGCCGCCAACCGCTTGCCCATCAGGACCTTCCCTCCATCACGCAGACCAGGTTCTGCTGCAGCGCGGGCCCGCTGGTGGCATGCGCCAGCACCCGCGTCGCGGTACCGGACATCACGCGGGAAGCGGCTTCGCCGATGCGCGCCAGTCCCGCGGCGAACATCGGATTGCCGCACAGCGGGCCGCCGGACGGGTTGATCGCCACGTCGTCGCCGAGCCCGATGGCCCGGCGCAGCACGATTTCCTGGTGGGTGAACGGTGCGTGCAGTTCGGCGAGCTCGACGTCGCCGACGTCGGCCGATCGGGCCGCGGCGGTGGTCGACGGCGACCGGAGCAGGTCGCGGGCACCGAGGCTGCCGGACTCGATCCGGTGCTCCAACCCGGTGATCCACGCCGGACGTTCGTGCAGCTCCCGGGCCCGTTCGGCGCTCGCGAGCACGACCACGGAGGCGCCGTCGGTGATCGGTGCGCAGTCGTGCTCGCGCAGCGGATCCGCGATGTGGGGCTCGGCCAGCAGGTCGTCGACGTCGACCTGGCCCGAGCGCTGTGCGTCCGGTCCGGCGGAGGCCCGGCTGCGGGCGGCGACTTCGGCCATGTCCCGTTCGGTCCACGCGCCGGAGTCCAGGCCCAGGCGGGCCTGCAGGCCGGCGATGCTCACCGAGTCGGGCCACAGCGGCGCGGCGGTGTACGGGTCGAGCTGCAGGGCGAGCGTCCGGCGCAGGTCACCGGCCGAGGACTTGCCGAAGCCGTAGACCAGCGCGGTGTCGACCTCGCCGGTGCGGATCTTCACCCACGCCTCGTACAGCGCCCACGCGGCGTCCATCTCCACGTGCGATTCGTTGATCGGGGGGAACGCGCCGATGGCGTCGACCGCCGCGATGAACGAGAACGCCCGGCCCGCCAGGTAGTCCGACGAACCGGAGCACCAGAACCCGATGTCCTCGGTGCGCAGCCCGGTGCCGGCGAGGACGTCCCGGAAGATCGGGACCAGCATCTCGACCCCGTTGGTGGTGCCGTGGGTGGCGCGCACGTTCGGTGCCTGCGCGAACCCGACGACGGCTACGTCTTCCACGGTGAACTCCTCGGCGGGCTAGAGGTGTTGGGAGTAGGTCTCGAAGGGGGCGTCGGGCTCGCCGGTGGGGCGGAAGTGGTCGATGTTCTGGAGCGTGTAGTTCCACTCCTCGCGCGGTTTCCACTCCGCGCGGACCCGCATGCCCATGCGGACTTCGTCGGCGGCGCAGCCCAGCACCAGGTGGAGGAAGGGGATGTCGGCGCCGTCGAGCAGGACGTAGGCCGACACGTACGGCGGCTTGATGCGCTGGCCCAGGAACGGCACGTTGACGATGCAGAACGTCGTCACGATCCCGGTGTCGGGCAGCTCCACCTCTTCCTCGGTGGGCACGCCGTCGGTCGGGCAGGCGCCGCGCGGCGGGATGTAGACCTTCCCGCACTCCGGGCAGCGCTGGCCGAGCAGCCTGCCCTCGGCGAGCCCGCGCAGGTAGCGGCTCTCCTCGGGGGAGGCCGAGTGCTGGTAGTGCAGGTGCACCGGCGAGGTGATCATGGTGACCGGTTCGGGATCCTCCTCGGGCGCGGCGGGGGAGTCGCCGACCGGCTCGAAGCAGGCGATGTCGCGGATCCCGTTGCCGCGCTCGGACGACCAGCGGACCTGGACCCGCATGCCGGTGCGGATGGCGTCGGGCGAACCGACGTCCACCGCGTGCAGCATCGGGGTGTCGGCGCCGTCGAGCAGCACGAACGCCCAGGCGAACGGGTGCTGCAGGGGCTGGCCTTCGATCGGCTGCGGCATCCACGACCAGCTCAGCACCGTGCCGCTGGTGCCGACCTGGACGAACTCGTCGAGCGCGGCGGCGGTGTCGGGGTCGTACTCGACGGGGGGCACGTGGACCCGGCCGTCGCTGCCGCGCACGCCGACGATGCGGCGGCCGCGCAGTTCGGTGGCGAACCGGCGGTGGACCGGTCCGAGGGAGCGGGTGTAGTCGAAGCCGACTTCGAGCGGTGCGCTGAGTGGTTCGGAGAGCCCAGTCACGAACTGAAGTGAAACATGTTCTCGATTTTGGGGCAACATGCGGGCAGGATGGGAACCGGTGGATCCGTCGGGACGAGGAGGATCGCTGATGAGAATCGGACTTCAGCTCGGTTACTGGGGCGCGGCGCCGCCGCCGAACGCGGAGGAACTCGTTCTCGAAGCCGACTGCACCGGGTTCGACTCGGTCTTCGCCGCGGAGTCCTGGGGTTCGGACGCCTTCACCCCGCTGGCCTGGTGGGGATCGCGGACCAGCCGCGTGCGGCTCGGTACGTCCGTGGCGCAGGTCGCCGCGCGCACCCCGGCTTCGTGCGCGATGCACGCGCTGACCCTGGACCACCTCTCAGGGGGTCGGTGCGTGCTCGGGCTCGGGGTGTCCGGACCGCAGGTGGTGGAGGGCTGGTACGGCACTCCCTTCGCGAAACCCCTTGCGCGGACTCGGGAATACGTCTCGATCGTGCGCCAGGTGCTGGCCCGGGAGGCTCCGGTGCGCAACGACGGGCCGCACTACCGGCTGCCCTACGACGGGCCGGGCTCGATCGGGCTGGGCAAATCGCTGCGGCCGATCACCCATCCGCTGCGCGCCGACCTGCCGATCTGGCTCGGCGCGGAAGGTCCGCGCAACGTGGCGCAGACGGCTGAGATCGCCGACGGGTGGATCGCGGTCTACTTCTCGCCGCGCGTCGCCGGGATGTACGAGGACTGGCTGGGGGAGGGCTTCGCCCGGCTGGGCGCTCGCCGCAGCCGCGCGGACTTCGAGGTCGCCGCGAGCTGCCAGGTGGTGGTGACCGACGATCCGGCCGCCGAACGGGCGAAGCTGAAGCCCTCGCTCGCGCTCTACATCGGCGGGATGGGCGCGCCGGGGATGAACTTCCACGCCGAGCTGTTCCGCCGGATGGACTACGACGAGGTCGTGGAGGACGTGCTGCGCCTGTTCGGCGAGGGGCGGCGGGACGAGGCGGCGGCCGCGGTGCCGGACGAGATGGTCGACGACATCGCGATCATCGGCGACGCGGAGACCGTGCGGAGCCGGGTGGTGGAGTGGGAGAAGTCCGGAGTGGACACCCTCCTCGTCGGATGCCGCAGCACCGACCACATCCGCGACATCGCCGCGGCTCTCGGTCTTCCTGATGCGGATTGAGTCCTATGTGGATGGATGTGGGGGCTTGCCCGCTGTGTGGAACAGGTTCTAGATTTGTTGAGTTTCCGATTTCCGCGTCGTCGTTGACAGGAGTTCGCCGTGTCCGACATCGGGCTGTGGAAGATCGCAGAGCAGGAGCCGAACCGGGTTGCCGTGATCGCCCCTGATGGCGGTGAGCTCACCTACGGAGAACTCGCCGCTGCCGCGGACCGGTACGGCCGCGGGTTGCAGAGCATGGGGCTCGACGTGGGTGACAGCGTCGTGCTGATGCTGCCCAACGGGCCGGATCTGCTGGCCGCCTACTTCGCCGCGATGCAGTGCGGGCTGTACGCGGTCACGGTGAACTGGCACCTGGTCGGCGCCGAGGTGTCCTACCTGATCGAGGACAGCGGTGCGAAGGCGTTCATCGCTCATGAGCGGTTCAGCGCAGCGGCTTCCGACGCCGCGGCGCGCTGCGGGCTCCCGGGTTCGGCGCGCTTCGCGGTCGGGGAGATCCCGGGCTTCCAGCAGCTGTCCCAGCTTGGCGCGCAAGAACCGCCGAAGCGCCCGGACGTCCGCACCATGGGCTCTCCGATGCTCTACACCTCCGGGACCACCGGTCGGCCCAAGGGCGTCCGGCGACCGCTGACCGGTGCCGATCCCGATGTGGTGCCGGCCGCGGCGACGTGGTTCTTCGGCATCTTCGGGATCGAACCCTTCGACGGGCACGTGCACCTGTGCGGCTCGCCGCTCTACCACACCGCGGTGCTCAACTTCGTCACCCACTCCATCCAATTAGGACATACCGCGGTGCTGATGGACCGCTGGGACCCGGCCGAGATGCTGCGGCTGATCGAGCGGTACCGGGTGACCCACACGCACATGGTGCCCACCCAGTTCCACCGGCTCCTGGCGCTGCCACCTGAGGTCCGGCAGCGCTACGACGTGTCGTCGCTGCGCGCGGCGATCCACGGCGCCGCGCCGTGCCCGCAGGAGGTCAAGCGGGCGATGCTGGAGTGGTGGGGGCCGGTCGTGATCGAGTACTACGCGGCGACCGAAGGCGGCGGCACGGCGATCGGCGCGGCCGAGTGGCTGGACAAGCCGGGATCGGTCGGCAAGCCGTGGCCGGGCTCGACGGTCAAGGTCCTCGGCGACGATGGCGCGGAGCTGCCGCCGGACGAGGTCGGCACGGTGTACATGCGGATGGGCGGCTCGAGCTTCGAGTACCACCGGGACGCCCGCAAGACGGAGCAGGCGCGCGTCGGGGACCTGTTCACCCTCGGCGACGTCGGCTACCTGGACGCGGACGGCTACCTGTACCTGTGCGACCGCAAGAGCGACATGATCATCTCGGGCGGGGTGAACATCTACCCGGCGGAGGTGGAGAACGCCCTGTCGGTGCACCCGAAGGTCGCCGACGTGGCGGTGTTCGGCGTCCCCAACGAGGACTGGGGGGAAGAGGTCAAAGCCGTGGTCCAGCCCGCCGAAGGCGCGCACCCCGGCGACGATCTGGCCGAGGAGCTGCTGGCCTACGCCCGCGAGCGCCTGGCGAAGTTCAAAACCCCCCGGACCATCGACTTCGCCGAAGAGCTCCCCAGGGACCCCAACGGCAAGCTCTACAAGCGCAAGCTCCGAGCCCCGTACTGGGAAGACCACGACCGCGCGATCTGAACCCATCGAGCACCGCTCCTCCGCCCACCGGCGTCCGGTCGTGACCGGGTGATCCGCAATTTCAATGGAATTTCGAGGTTCGATTTCCATTGAAATTGCGGACCTCCGCCACGGGACAGGCCGGTTGCCGACACTTGTCGGCGTGTCGGGTGCCGGACACGCCGGTGGACCGCAGTTTCAATTTAAAATCGGTGCAACAAACGGGTGCGGGTGGGGGGGGGGGGGGGCGGGGCGGGCCTGTGGGGGGTGGGTTTTGGGGGCGGGGGGGGGGGCCGGC
>NZ_JBEOVY010000358.1:0-7793 GCF_040295745.1 Saccharopolyspora sp. NPDC002686 | reverse complement strand
CGGGCACATGTGGGAGCTCTACGCCATGTGGGCCTGGGTCGGGACCTTCCTCGCCGGCCTCGACGGATTCGCCGGTTCGCCGGAGGGCGCCCAGAACGCCGCGCTCGCCGCGTTCGCCTGCATCGGGGTGGGAGCGGTGGGCTGCCTCGTCGGCGGTCGCATCAGCGATCGCTTCGGCAGAGCCCGGTCCGCGCTGATCAGCCTGGCCTGCTCGGGCGGGGCAGCCGTCGTGCTCGCTTTCATCCACTCGCTGCCGTTACCGCTGGTCGTGGCCGTGTGCGCGTTCTGGGGGTTCTGGGTGATCGCGGACTCCGCCCAGTTCTCCGCGCTGGTCACCGAGAACGCCGACCAGCGCTACGTCGGCAGCGCCGTCTCGTTCCAGCTGGCCATCGGGTACGTGACCACCGCGGCGACCATCTACCTCGTCCCGGTCCTCGCTGAGAACGCCTCCTGGACGGCGGCCCTGCTCGTGCTCGCGCTGGGCCCGGCAGTCGGAATCGGCGCCCTGCTCACCTACCTCGCCCAGTCCGACCGCTGACGCACACCGGAGGAGAACAATGGCGGACCACGCAACGATGCGCGCATGGCAGGTCACCGAGCTGGGAGAACCGGCGCAGGTCCTGGCCACCGCGGAGGTTCCGACGCCGGAGCCCGGTCCCGGCCAGGTCCGGGTCCGCGTGACGGCGGCCGCGTGCAACTTCGCCGACGTGCTGCTGTGCCGGGGCGCGTACCAGGCGAAGCCAGAACTCCCGTTCACACCGGGCGTGGAGCTGTGCGGCGTCGTCGACGAGGTCGGACCTGGATGCCCACCGGACCTGCTGCACCGGCGCGTCGTCGGCCGGCCGGTCCTGCCGCACGGCGGCTTCGCCGAATACGCCGTGCTGGAGGCACATTCGTCGTTCGCCGTGCCCACGGGCCTCGACGACACCACGGCCGCAGCCCTGCACCTGACCTACCTGACGCCGTGGCTCGGCTTGCACCGCCGCGCCCGGATCCAACCGGGCGAAGTGCTGGTCGTCACCGGCGCGGCCGGTGGCGTCGGCACAGCCGCAGTGCAGCTCGGGGTGGCAGCGGGTGCTCAGGTCATCGCGATCGTGTCCGGTGCGCGCAAAGCGGCGACCGTGCGCGAGCTCGGCGCTACCAACGTCATCGACCGCAGCAGCACCGACGTGATCGAAGCGGTCCGCGAGCTCACCGACGGGCACGGCGCCGACGTGGTCTTCGAATCAGTGGGTGGCGAGGCGTACCGGCAGGCGACGAAGTACATCGCCTTCGAGGGGCGCATCCTGCTGATCGGTTTCGCCAGCGGCACGATCCCGCAGCAGCGCCTCGACCACGCCTTCGTCAAGAACTACAGCATCCTCGGCCTGCACTGGTCGCTCTACCTGGACCACGAACCGGAACTGGTCCGAGCGGCCCAGGACGATCTTTTCCAGCTGGCCCTGGAAAAACGGATCGACCCACTGGTCAGACAGTCCTCAGTGGACGATCTACCGCAAGCCCTCGGGAAGCTCGCCAGCAGTCGCGCCCTGGGAAAAACCGTCCTGACCAGCGGGTGATCCTCAGGCCTCGAAGAGCTCCGGGGTCTTCCCCCCGAGGATCATGTCCGTGCGCGGCTGGAGGGCCGGAAGCAGCTCGTCCGGTTGCGGGATCACCCAGTACTTGCCCTCGGCAACCTTGTCGAAGACCCGTTCCGCGTGTTCCTCGGCGGTGAGCCCGTGCTCGTCGGCGCGCTGCTGCAGCTGCGCGTTGAAGGCCGCGACCTCCGGCGCGATGTCCGCTGATCCTCCGGTCCGGAAGATCTCGCTGCGCACCGAGCCCGGGGTCACCACCGAGACCTGGATCGGGGCGTTCTTCATCCGCATCTCGTAGTGCAACGACTCGGTGAGCGCGAGCACGCCGAACTTGGTGGCGATGTAGGGCGCCATCAGCGGGCTGGGCAGCATGCCGCCGACGGAGGAGACGTTGACGATCCACGCCTTCTCGCCCCGCCCCAGCATCCTCGGCACGAAGGCCCGGATGCCGTTGGCGCAGCCGCCGATGTTGACCCGCAGCATCGCGTCCCAGCGCTCGGCCGGGATCTCCCAGGAGTAGCCCATGGCCATGATCCCGGCGTTGTTGATCAGCAGGTCCACCGCGCCGAAGCGCTCGTGGGCCTTGGCGGCGAGCGCTTCGACGGAGGCGGCGTCGGCGACGTCGGTGACCACCGGCTCGACCTCCGCGCCCGCCGCCGCCAGCTCGTCGGCCACCGCGGCGAGGCGGTCGGCGGCGATGTCGGCGAGGACCAGCTTCATGCCGAGTCCGGCGGCGTGGCGGGCGAAGCCCGCGCCGATCCCGGCGGACGCACCGGTGATGACCGCGGTGCATCCCCGGAAGGTGTCGTGCGCGAGGGACATCAGAAGTGCGTCCCGCCGTCGATGCGGATCTCGGTGCCCGTGATGAACTTGCCGTCCTCGGAGGCGAGCATGGCCACGACCCCCGCGACGGTCTCCGGGCCGGCGAAGCCCTCGCCGATGGCCGGGCTCAGCTTCGCGAACAGGGACATGTCGGCGTCCTCGGGCAGGCCCGGGCCGACGCTGGACTTGCTGGCACCGCTGCCGTCGGTCATGCCCGACGAGATGGAGCCGGGCTGCACCGCGGTGAAGCGGATGCCGCTCTTGGCGTACTCGCTGGCGAGGGCGTGCGTCATGGACTGGATGCCGCCCTTGCTCGCCGCGTAGGCCGCCATGTAGGGGTGCGCGAAGCCCGCCGAGGTGGAGCTGAAGTTGACCACCGCGGAACCGTTGCCCTCCCGCAGCGCCGGGATGGCTTCGCGGATCACCAGGAAGGTGCCCACCAGGTTCACCGAGAGGATCTTGGTGAAGTCCGCGAGGCTCACCTCGTGGGTGTGCGCGGAACGCAGGATGCCGGCCGCGTTGACCAGGACGTCCAGACCGCCGAGCGTCGAGACGGCCTTGGCGACGACGTCCTTGACCGACTCCTCGTCGGAGACGTCGAGCACCAGCGTGGTGAGCCGGTCGGCGTCCGCACCGGCCTTCTGCGCGGTGTCGGCCAGGCCCTTCTCGCTGATGTCCGCCGCCACGACGCTGCCGCCTTCGGCCAGCACGCGGAGCACGGTCGCCTGACCGATGCCCGAGCCGGCCCCGGTGATGAGTGCGCGCCGACCTTCGTAACGGTTCATGTCCCACTCCACGTCTTCGTCGACTTCGTTGTGATGAGTACACGATATGCCTACATGGCACGTTGTGCCACGATGTGCAGTCAACGCCACACAAGACGAGCGGCGCGGAGGAAGTCCTCCGCGCCGCGCGATCAGGTGGGTCAGGACCCGAAGTCCCACTTGTGACCCCAGTAGCTGTCGGCGGTGATCTCCTCCGCCGTGTACGAGGTCTCGTCGACCAGCATCCCGTCGCAGCCGACCTCGAGGTCCCAGCCGCCCGGGGTCCGGACGTAGAAGGAGACCATCTTGTCGTTGGTGTGGCGGCCCAGCGTGGACGAGACGTGGAACCCGGCGTCCACCACCCGGTCCAGCGCGCGGCCGACCTGGTCGAGGTCCTCCAGCTCCACCATGATGTGCACCAGGGCGGGCGCCTTGAGGTCCGGCGACGGCAGCAGCGCGAGGCTGTGGTGCCGCGCGTTCACGCCCATGAACCGGAGCCGCACCGGGCCGTGCTCCGGCGGGGCGGGCAGCCGGAAAGCACCGCGGGGCAGGAAACCGAGCGTTTCGGCGTAGAACCGGTACGCCTCGTCGAGGTCGTCGACCGGGACCACGACGTGGCCCAGGCCCAGCTGGCCGGTGACGAAGCGGTTGTCGAACTTCGTCGCCACCGGGCTGTGGTCCAGCGCGGGTCCGTGGAAGATCTCCAGCGGGGTGCCGCCCGGGGCTTCGAAGGTGATGCCCGCCTCCACCTTGCGGGTGTCGGCCTCCTCCAGGGTCAGCGGCTTCGTGGCGATCCCGGCCGCCTCGACCGCGGCCTGGACCCGCTGCAGGGCCAGGTGGTCGCGGACCTCCCAGCCCACGGCCTCCACCTTGTCCTCCTCACCCGGGAGCACCACGATCCGGCCGATCCGCTCGTCCAGGCGCAGGTACAGCGCGTCCTCCTCCGGGCCGCTGCCCTCGGCGAAACCGATGGTGTCGTTGGCGAACTCGCGCCAGGCGTCGAAGTCCGTGGCGCGGACCCGGACGTAGCCCAACGAGCTGATGTCGGTCATGACTTCCTCTCCCAAGTGTCGTCGGCGGTTCAGATCAGGGCCCGGAGCGGCTCCGGCGGTTCGATCCCCATCGAGGTCAGGGCGTTCGAGTGGTAGATCGAGCCGGGGATGTGGATGGCGTGCTGCAGGCCGACGTGCGCATCGCGCCAGAACCGCTGCACCGCGTTGGTGCGGCGCACCGCGTTCCCGCCGGAGCGGGCGAAGATCTCGTCGACCGCGGACACCGCGCGCCACGCGCAGCGGACCTGGTTGCGGCGCGCCGTCGACCGGTCCTCGAAGGTGATCGGCTTGCCCGCTTCGACCTTGTCGTAGAGGCGGCTGACGCCGTCGAGCAGCTGCGTGCGGGACGCGGCGATCTCCGCTGCCGCCTCGGAGATCGCGTACAGCGTGTGCGGATCGTCGCGGACGCGGGTGCCCGCCGCCATGACCCGGTCCCGCTGGTAGTCGAGGTGGCAGGCCAGCGCGCCTTCCGCGATGCCGACGACCGCGGAGGTGATGCCCAGCGGGAACATCGTCCAGAACGGCAGCCGGTACACCGTTTCGGTCCGGCCGGCGCGCTCGGCGGCGCTCTCCCCCTGGGCGACCTCCTCGGAGTCGATCGTCCGGTACGCCGGGATGAACGCGCCGTCGACCACGACGTCCTTGCTGCCGGTGCCGCACAGGCCGATGACGTCCCAGGAGTCGTCGACGATCGTGTAGTCCTGCCTCGGCAGGACCACGTGCAGCACCTTGGAGGGCTGGGCGGGCTTGCCCTCGGCGTCGCCGACCAGCGCGCCGAGGAAGATCCAGTCGCAGTGGTCGGTGCCGGAGGAGAACTGCCACCGGCCCTTGAGGACGTAGCCGCCGTCGGTCGGGGTGGCGATGCCGCTGGGCATGTACGGCGAGGCGATCCAGGTGTCCTGGTTCTCGCCCCAGACCTCCTGCTGGAGCTGCCGGTCCATCAGCGCCATCTCCCACGGGTGGACCCCGCCCACCCCGCACACCCAGCCGGTCGACCCGCACACCTTCGCCACCGCCATCACGGCTTCGGCGAAGTCCCGCGGGTGCGCCGCGTACCCGCCGAAGTCGGTCGGCTGCAGCAGCCGCATGACCCCGGCTTCGCGCACCAGCTTGACGCTCTCATCCGCGAGCTTGCCCAACCGCTCGCTGTCCTCCGCGGTCGCCGCGAGCCGGGCGGCGACCTCTTCCACTCGGCGAACCACCTCGTGCGCCATGCACGCACCTCCGGACTGTTCAGACGACCGCTTCCGCCACCGGTCCGCGGCGGTGCGATGAAGCTAGGTCCGGCGTGCCGGCGGGCCCCACCCCTGCTCCCGCTGACCGGGACCCGCCCGGCGGCGCACCGCTGACCGGGACCGATCGGCGCGAATCTCGCGCCCCCGCGCTACTTTCGAGGTCGCGAGCGCGTCGTGCTCAGCCGCGCGACCGTTCCCCAGCCGCCAGAAGGCTTCTCACCAGGTCCGGTCGCCGCGCAGGACCGCGTCCGCGCCGCCGTCGACGAACACCACCTGGCCGGTGACGTGCGAGTTCTCCGGGGAGCTGAGCCAGGCGAGCAGCGGCGCGACCTGCTCCGGCCGGGCGTGGCCGTGCAGCGGCATCGGAACGCTGCCGTCGACGAGCTGCCGACCGGCTTCGGATTCGAGCATGTCCTGGGTCATCGGCGTGACGATGGTGCCGGGGGCGATGGCGTTGAGCGGTATTCCCGCGCCCGCCCATTCCGGCGTGATCGCGGTTCGGCGCACCCACCGTGCGATCGCGACCTTCGACGACGAGTACACCTGTGCGCCGTCGCCGCGTTCCACGGCGGCACCGGCGGCAGCCACTGCGGCGTCCTCGTCACCGGCGAGCGCGGCATCGACGATGCCGGGATCGGCCGGGTGCACCGACGCCACCGACGAGATCACGACCGCGCGCGGATCGGTGCCGCGGACGAGGAGCGGCCGCAGGCCTTCGAGAGTCGCGACGGCGCCGAAGTGGTTGACCTTGACCGTCAAGGGGTCGAACAGCGCGACACCAGCGCACGCGATCACGCCGTCGAGCCGGCCACCGGCCAGCTCACCGGCCCGGTCGACGAGCGCGGCTCTCCCCGCTTCGGTGGCGAGATCGGCGGTGATGTCGGCGTCGTGCCGGTCGGCACCGATCACCCGGACACCCCGTTCGCGCAGGTGCGCACTGGTCGCAGCGCCGATTCCGGAGGCGCTGCCGGTGATGAGGAAGGTGCGGGGCATGTTCCGGCCCTTCGTCGCGTGGGATGGCACACCGGCGGTCTTCTCGCGGCTGTTCCGGGCATTTTCGGTCGCCCGCGACCACGCACCCCAATTCCGCTCCCGCTGACCGGGACCGGCCGGACGGCCCACCGCTGACCGGGATCCGCGGCCGCGAGCCCCGCACCACCCGCCCTAGCTTCGAGTTCATGACGGAGGAAGCGCAGACCTTGACGGCCGAGGACGTCGTGAACCCCAACGCGTTCCGGCGGGCCATGTCCGACTTCGCCACCGGGGTGACGGTGGTGACCGGGCTCGACGACGCGGGACCGGTCGGTTTCGCCTGCCAGTCCTTCGCCTCGGTGTCCCTGGACCCACCGCTGGTGATGTTCTGCGCCGACCACCGCGGCCGGTCCTGGCCCCGGATCCGCGGCGCAGGCCGCTTCTGCGTGAACGTCCTGGGCGGGCACCAGGACGACCTGTGCGCGCGGTTCGGCTCGAGCAGCGGCCGCAAGTTCGACGGAGCGGACTGGTCCTGCTCCCGCTGGCGCACGCCCGTCCTGCCCGACGTGCTCATGCGCGTGCACGCCGACGTCCACCAGGTGGTCGAGGCGGGAGACCACGACATCGTCGTCGGACGCGTCCTCGAAGTGGAACGCCTGGCCGAACACCGCCCGATGATCTTCTTCCGCGGCCGCTTCGGCATCGAGTCCGATCGACCCGCTCACGAATGCTGACCTCGCGCGTTCGTCCGCGAGCGCGGCGAACTGCATTCGGTGCGAGAACTCCTCGCCGCCCAGCAGACCGGCCTCGGTGTCATGGCAGGCGGATGTCCTTGCCACGTCGGCCGGCCAGGTGCTTGGCGTACCGGTGGCACGGGACGTGGATCGGCCCGTCCGGGCCTTCGGCGGGGTAGTCGAACGGCCCTTCGTCGGTCCAGCCCTGGCGTTGGTAGAAGCGGCGCGCACGGGCGTTGCCCGCAGCGACGGCGAGCCAGGCACGGTCGTGACCGTGCTCGCCCACGAGGCGCTCCGCTTCAGCGAGGAGCACGGCTGCCACGCCGGTGCCGCGGTAGGCCCTGGACACGTAGACCTGCTCGACCTCGTCGGCGACCACCATGACGAACCCCGCCACCGCGCCGTCGAAAACCGCGACCACGGTGTCTTCGACCCGTCGCGCCGCGCGGGACGCGAACGACTCGGCTGTGCGAGCGGTGACCAGATCGCGGGGTACGTGCCCCAGGTGACCGTCGCGCCATCCGTCGCACCAGATGTCGGCTACTGCCTTCGCGTCGGCGGGGTCGGCGGGCCGCAGCGCGACCGGCTTGTCGGGTACAGACATGCGGCGAAGCTATCCGGGTAGTCCGACATCGGTCAC
>NZ_JBEOVY010000357.1:0-7815 GCF_040295745.1 Saccharopolyspora sp. NPDC002686 | reverse complement strand
GGGTTGGCGCCGAGATGCCCCACGGGACCGACCTCACGCACAACTACCCCCAGCTGGCCGCGGAACCCGGCTTCGACCTGTCCCGGCGCGGTGCTCAAGCACAGCCGCGACTTCAACCTCGCCCGCGAGACCGTGCTCGGCTCCAAGCTCGACCCGCGCACCCCCGCGCACGACGTGCAGATGGCCTGCGCGACCGGGCTCGAAGCCGTGGTCTCGGTGGCGAACAAGATCGCCCTCGGCCAGCTGGAGGTCGGCATCGCCGGCGGCGTCGACTCGGCCAGCGACGCACCGATCGCCGTCAACGACGACCTGCGCCGCGTCCTGCTGCAGGCCAACCACGCCAAGACCGCCGCCGGTCGCCTCAAGGCGCTGAGCGGGGTCCGCCCGCAGCACGTGGTGCCGGAGATCCCGCGCAACGCCGAGCCGCGCACCGGCCTGTCGATGGGCGAGCACGCCGCGAAGACCGCGCTGGCCTGGGAGATCGAGCGGGAAGCGCAGGACGAGCTGGCCGCCCGCAGCCACCAGCGGCTCGCCGCGGCTTACGAGCGGGGCTTCTTCGACGACCTGCTGACTTCCTACCAGGGCGTGGCGCGCGACCAGAACCTCCGCGCGGACAGCTCGGTGGACAAGCTCGCCAAGCTCAAGCCAGTGTTCGGCCGCGGTGAGGGCGCGACCATGACGGCGGGCAACTCGACCCCGCTGACCGACGGCGCATCGACCGTCCTGCTGGCCAGCGAGGAGTGGGCCGCGGCGCGACGCCTGCCGGTCCTGGCCTACCTCGGTGACGTGGTGTCGGCGGCGGTGGACCACGTCAGCGGCGACGAAGGCCTGCTGATGGCCCCGGCGTACGCGGTCCCGCAGCTGCTCGACCGGGCGGGTCTGGGCCTGCACGACTTCGACTTCTACGAGGTCCACGAGGCCTTCGCCTCCCAGGTCCTGGCGACCCTGAAGGCCTGGCAGGACCCCGAGTTCTGCAAGAGCCGCCTGGGCCGCGACGAACCGCTCGGCGAGGTCGACCCGGCCAAGCTCAACGTCGTCGGCTCGTCCCTCGCCGCCGGTCATCCCTTCGCCGCGACCGGCGGCCGGATCGTCGCCACCCTCGCCAAGCTCCTGTCGGAGAAGGGATCCGGCCGCGGCCTGATCTCCATCTGCGCAGCAGGAGGTCAGGGCATGACGGCGATCCTCGAACGCCCCTGACGAGCTAGCCGGTCCCGGGTTTGCGGGCTTCGACGAGGGTTCGGGTGGAGTGGGCGACGAAGACGCCGTCGCGCTGGATCTGCTCGTGGAGGTCGTGCAGGCGGTCGCGGTGGCCCGCGATCGTGAAGCCCGGGACCGTCCAGATCACCTTGCGCAGGAAGTAGATCACCGCGCCGACGTCGAAGAACTCCATGCGCAGGCGCTCGGTTCGCACGTCCACGACGTCGAGGCCGGCTTGGCGCGCGCCCTCGGCCTCCAGGTCCGGGTGTCGCTTGCGGCGGGCTTCCGGCTGCGGGCCGAGGAAGTGCTCCACGAGTTCCCACGCGGTTCCCGGACCGACGTGCTGGGCGAAGTACGTCCCGCCCGGTGCCAGGACGCGCGCGATCTCCGCCCACCACACGGTGGCCGGGTGCCGGCTCGTCACCAGGTCGAACGCGCCGTCGGCGAACGGCAGCGGCGGCTCGTCCGGGTCGGCGACGACGACCGCGCCCAGCGGGTGCAGCAGCTTCGTCGCCACCGCGACGTTCGGCGGCCAGGACTCCGTCGCCACCATCACCGGCGGGAGAGCGCCGGCTCCGGCCAGCACTTCGCCGCCCCCGGTCTGGATGTCCAGCGCCGCGGACGCCTGCGCCAACCGCTGGCCGAGCAGCCGCTGGTAGCCCCACGAGGGCCGCTGCTCGGTGGCTCGACCCTCCAGCCAGGAGAAGTCCCAGCCGTCGACCGACGCAGCCGCACCCTCGGCCACCAACTCCTCGAACGAACGCGTCATGCGTCCATGGTCCCAACCGGCGCCACTGATTTTCCGCGAGGTTTCGGCTGGTCAGGACCCGTGAGCACTTCGGGTCGCTATAACAGCCCAAAGTGCTCACGGGACCAGGCGGGGACGGCGGAGCCGTAGGGGTGGAGGAACGGCCAGGACAGCGCCTGGTCGTTCGGGCGGCCGGGTGGGGTCACGGTGGTGATCCGGCCGTCCGGGGTGTTGAGCGAGGTCAGCCAGGGTTCGACGGCCACGGCGAGCGGTGGGTGTTCGGTGCGGGGTTGGTCGAGCAGCCAGTGCGCGGTGCGGGCCAGGGAGAGTTCGCGCAGCCAGGTTCCGCCTCGTTCGGACTGGCGGCGGAGGCCGTCCAGGGCCGCTGCTGCGCAGAGGTATCCGGTGGCGTGGTCGAGGAGTTGGCAGGGCAGCGCGCCAGGACAGTCCGAAGTGGACTCGATGGTGGCGATGCCGGTGGCCGCCTGGGCGATGCTGTCGAATCCGCGCCGTTCGCCCCACGGCCCGGAGTTTCCCCAGGCGGAAAGGGAAACCACCACCAGTCCGGGATGCCGCTCGGCCAACGCGTCGAAGCCCAGCCCGAACCGCTCGAGCGCACCCGGCCGATATCCGTGCACCAGGACGTCCGCGCCGTCGAGCAGATCGTGCAGCCGCGCAAGGCCTTCCGGCGTTCGAGCGTCGAGCACGGCGCTGCGCTTGCCGAGCAGCGTGTCGTAGCTCCCCGGGCGTTCCGGGCGGTGCGGTGGATCGATGCGCAGGACGTCCGCGCCGAGCGCTGCGAGGAACCGGGTGCACACCGGACCGGCGATCACCCTGGTCAGGTCCAGCACCCGGAACCTGCCGCGCCGGGGCGCCGCACCGCCGACGTGGCGGGTTCCGACGAGCGGTTGGGCATCCACGGCGCGACCAGGTGCTTCGGCCCGCCACTGCGCCGGGGTCCGCACCGCCGCAGCGATCCCGCCGGCCGCCACCACGCGCGATTCCGCTTCCAGCGCGGGCAGTTCCGCGATCGCCGGTTCCACCTCGACGTCGTCGGTGGCGCCGAGTGCGCGAAGCAGGGCTTCCCGGTGCCACGGGTAGTTGCCGTGGGTCCGGACCCAGCCGTCGGAGGTCCGCCAGAACCGGGACAGCGGGGCGAAGCCGTCCAGCGGCGGACGACCGTCGAGGCGGAGGTGGGCTTCGCTGCGCACTGCGGCGGCGGCGTGTTCGGTGGCCAGCTCGGCCGGGCCCGCGGCCAGCAGCGCGGCCCCGATGCTGGCGATCGCGATCTCCTCGACCGCGAGTCGGGAGGGCAGGTGGCCGAGCTCGCCCGTCACCGCCAACTCGTCCGGGCTGCGATCGATCCCCAGCGCGTCGAGCGCTTCGGCCAGCGGGCGCCGCCATTCAGCTGTCATGCCCGAGATCCTCTGCGATCGCCCGCCGGATCGCAGCAACTCGGCGTGAGCGGCAACGGTGGTAAGAGCGACCATCGCCGCTCACGACCGCATCGGCTTGTCTCGCGCTCTCTAGCCCCTGAGCTAGACAGCCGGATATTCGGCGAGCTTCCGCGATCGATTTGTCGACTTCTCGGCAAATCGGCTGGTCGACGGATCGCCACCCCGGGAAGGTCAGCTCCGCCGGACGTACTGCGGTGAGGCGGTGGAATTCACGGTGCCGGGTTGGGCGGCGGCGCGTCCGAGGCCGAGCCGTTGCGAGACGTGGACGAGGCCTCGGGCCATTCGAGCGGGCAGGGAGTCCGGCTCCGGTGGGGTCACCGGCCTGATCCGGCCGTTGTGGATCGCGGTGAACCGCCACCCGTCCGCGTCGCGGACGGCGACGATCGTGTTGCGGGTGAGACGTCGCTTCGGCAGCGTCTTCCGCCACGCCGTGAGCACGGAACCGGTGGAGTGGACGAGCGCGACGCCCTCCCCGAGGTGCCGGATCGACTCGATCCGGCCGACGAGAGCGGAGCCGTGGAGCACTCCGCGGAAGAGCTTGTCGTGCGAAGCGACGACCGGTTCTCTGCCCTGCGCGCGGTTGCCGTCGTACGAGACGTAGTCGCAGTCGGCCGTGAAGCACTCGCCGTAGGCGCGCGCATCGCCAGCGGTCCAGGCAGCGGACATGCGGTCGAACAGCGCGGTGATCTGCTCGTCGTCGGTCATCGCTCCTCCTCGGTCGGGGCGGAGGCCGCTCGCCGGCCACCCAGCGCTTGTGCGCGCAGCAGCGCACCGCGCCGGTACGCGTAATCGGTCACGCGGTCGAGGAACTCGGCGATCGCGGTCAACTGGTGGGCGTCGAAGCCCTCGGTCAGCGAGCCGGGGTCGACCGGCAGCGAGGCGAAGACCGCCTGGACCTCGCGGACCGCCTTGCTGGTGGGGCGCAACACCTGCTTGCGCCGGTCGTGCGGGTGGGGTTCGCGGCACAGCAGCTCGGCACGCTCCAGCCGGGCGACGACTCCGGTGGTCGCGCCGGTGGTCAGCCCGGTGATCGCGGCGAGCTCGCTCGCGGTCATCGGAGCCCGTTCGTGCAGCAGGTCGAGGCACTTCAGGTCGGTCGGGCCGAGTCCGAGGCGTTCGGCCAGCGCGTGGTGGTACAGCACCGTCGCCGTGCTGTACCGGCGGGAAAGCGGCCCGGTGATCTCCGCGGCCAGTGCCGCGCGTTCTTCGTCGGTCATCTCAACTCACTCCGCAACTCGCTTAGTAGCTAAGCTATTTGGTGCGGAGGGTCCGGTCAAGGTCGCCGACAACACGCCGATGGGGATTTCTCGCCGAATATCGGAGCAGCGCTAGACGGCTGGATACAGTCCGATGGCATGGACCCGGTTCGCAATCCCTTCGCCCCCGGCGCCGGGCAGCGGCCGCCTGAGCTGGCCGGACGCGACCGGGAGCTCGACGCCTTCGACGTCGTCCTCGAGCGCGTCGCCCGGGGTCGCCCTGAGCGGAGCCTGGTGCTCACCGGATTGCGCGGCGTCGGCAAGACCGTGCTGCTCGGCGAATTGCGGTCGATGGCGCTGCGGCGCGGTTGGGGCGCGGGCAAGGTCGAGGCCCGTCCGGAGGCCGGCCTGCGGCGGCCGCTGTCCGCTGCGCTGCACCGCGCGATCCGCGACCTGGCGGTCCGCCACCGCGCGCCGGACCGCGTCGAGCACGTTCTCGCCGTGCTCAAGGCCTTCGCGCTCAAGTCGAATCCCGACGGCGCCAAGCTCCGCGACCGGTGGCAGCCGGGCATCGACGTGCCCGCCGCGCAGGGCCGGGCCGATTCAGGGGACATCGAGATCGACCTGGTCGAGCTGTTCACCGAGGTCGCGGAGCTGGCGGCCGACGTCGGCGCCGGGATCTCGCTGCTGATCGACGAGCTGCAGGACGTGCCCACCGAGGACGTCTCCGCGCTGTGCGCGGCCTGCCACGAGCTGTCCCAGTCGGGGGCGCCGCTGGTGGTCGTCGGCGCTGGTCTGCCGCACCTGCCCGCGGTGCTGTCGGCGAGCAAGTCCTACTCCGAGCGGCTGTTCCGGTACATGCGGATCGACCGGCTGGACCGCTCCGACGCCGACCGCGCGGTGATCGCGCCGATCGAGCGGGAGGAAGCCGGGATCACCTCGGACGCCCTGGACGCGCTGTTCTCGATCTCCGGCGGCTACCCGTACTTCGTGCAGTCCTACGGCAAGGCGACCTGGGACGCGGCGGTGCGCAGCGAGATCGGCGCCGAGGACGTGCGGCTGGCCGCGCCGGAGGCGGAGTCGGAGCTGGCCGTCGGGTTCTTCGGCTCCCGCTACGAGCGCGCGACCCCGGCCGAGCGCGAGTACCTGCGCGCGATGGCGGAGCTGGTGGAGGGCCGCGACGAGCCGACCCCGACCGCGTCCATCGCCCAGTACCTGGAGCGCCGCCCTTCGTCGCTGTCCCCGGCGCGCGACAGCCTGATCAAGAAGGGCCTGGTCTACTCCGGCGAGCGCGGCCAGATCGCCTTCACCGTCCCCCACTTCGGCCGCTACCTGCTCACCCAGGACTGAACGCGCTGGTCAGGCGAGTTCTCCCCATGCGGATCGGGCTTTATAGGCGAATCTAGTGTTCGTCCTAGAGAGCTGGATAGAGATTGATCCGCTCGCCCGGACGGGCGTTTTGACGTGACGTGGAACACATATCGGTAAGTGTGTAACGAGACGCCCTTGGGCGCCGATATGCAGGATGACCCCGCGGTGCTGTCGGACCCCCGACCTGGCAGCATCGCGGGGCTTTCCAATTCCGGCACTTCTGCCGCCGCTCAGTCCAAGTTCACCGCACCCCGTCGTGCCCTCGGTGAGCCCTGCCCGAAGGGAGTCGAAAAATGGAACTCGTGATCCTCCTCCTCGGCGCCCTCGTCCCGGCGCTGGCGGCCGCCCCGTACTACGTGCGGGACCGGAACCGGCGCTGATGTCGGTGGTGCCGGGCAAGATCTCCGGCATGCTGAGCCAGACGCTGGTCGAAGTCGAGCGCGCGATCCGGTCGTCCTGGGGCGTGGACACCTGCGCCCCGGAGGACATCCCCAAGTGGCACGCGGGAAATCCCGCGCGCGGCCAGTGCGGGACCACCGCGCTGGTGGTCAACGACCTGCTCGGCGGCGACCTCGTCTGCGGCGAGGTGCACGTCGACGGCAGGCAGGTCGACAACCACTGGTGGAACCGCCTGGCCGGAGGTCTCGAACTCGACCTGACCCGCGAGCAGTTCGCCCCGGAAGAACTGGTCGTCGGCGGCACCCCGATCAAGCGCCCGCCCGAGATCGTCCGCCTCCGCGAGGAGTACGAACTCCTCCGCACCCGAGTCCTCGCCGCGCTGGAGGCCGCCGAGTCCGCGCCGGTTGGCCGCTGAAGCTGCTCTGAGCTGGGATTTCGCGACTCCGGCCCTTTTGTGTCGACGGGGTCGATACAATCGCTGCCATGTTCTTGTTCGAACACGGTTTTCGCAGCTTCCTGGTGATGGCGCTGGTCGCGGGGCTCGTCGGGCTGCTGGTCCTGATCCCGCTGTGGCCGACCAAGCAAGGAGGCCGCGCGCTGCTCCGGCGTTGGCAGATCGCGGAGCCGGCGGACGAGCAGATCGCGCACGCCGTGACCTACCTGCGTCGGCGCAGGTTTTGGTACCCGGTGCTGTTCGTGCTGATCCCGTTGGTCGCGGGACTGCTGTTCGAGGGCTCGACCACCGGGTTCCCGGTCTTCGTGATGATCCTGTTCGGCGGCGGGTTGCTGGCCGAACTGCTGGCGCTGCGGCCGAACGAGCACCGGGTGCGCGAGGCGGTGCTGGTGCGGCGCGGGGTGTTGGACGTCGTGCCGCAGTGGGGTCTGGTGGTGCACGCGGTCGTGGCCGTGCTGGCGCTCGCCGTCGCCTCCGCCAACGCCGCCGGGCGTGGGTCCATTGTGGAGGGAAGCGCGACCGCGTTCGTGGGCGTTCCCCTGTGCGCGGCGCTCGTCGCGATCGTCCTGTGGGCTGCGGTGGCGCGGCCCGCGGACGGCGATGTCGAGCTCGACAGGGTGCTCCGAGTCCGAAGTGGACGGATCGCGTTGGCCCTGGGCACGGTGCTGCAAGCGGCTCTCCTGAGCACGGCCTGCCAGTCGCTGGAAGGCGCAGCCCTGCCTGCGCAGGCGCCGGGCTGGGTGGTCGGCACGGCTGACCTAACCCGGCCGCTCGGCCTCGCGGTTTCCGTCCTGTCGATCGTGGTCTGGCTCGTGCTCGCCCGGCCGCCACGTCGTGCGCAGCGAACGGCTGTCGCGGTCGCATGAGCGAGACGCCCCGGCTGGTCGTCGACGCGGACGGCGAGGTCGCCCCGTGGCGGCAGGTGCACGTCCTGGATGCTGCGGCAGCGGAGCGGGCGCAGTCCGGCGTCTTCCGGTGCTGGCCGCCAGCACC
>NZ_JBEOVY010000356.1:0-7889 GCF_040295745.1 Saccharopolyspora sp. NPDC002686 | reverse complement strand
GCGTTCGCCTGGCGAGGACGGCCAACCCGCCGTGTATTGGCATACATAAGGGTTGGCACCCGGAGACCAGGCGGGCGCTGAGGTTCCGCTACCCGCACCGCCACGCAAAACGAGGATGGAAAACCCTCATTGAACTGCGGAGGTCACTTCTCCGGGGCGGTGAGGACCCAGGGGCCTTCTTCGGTGATCGCGACCGTGTGCTCCCAGTGGGCCGAGCGGGAACCGTCGGCCGTGACCACGGTCCACTCGTCGTCGAGCTCCTCGGTCTCCGCGGTGCCGAGCGTCAGCATCGGCTCCACCGCGATCGCCATGCCGACGCGCAGCTTCGGGCCCTTGCCCGGCTTGCCGAGGTTCGGCAGGAACGGCTCCATGTGCATCTGGGTGCCGATGCCGTGACCGCCGTACTCGGCGATGATCCCGAACTCCAGGCCCTCGGCCTTGGCCGCGGCCAGCGCCGCGGTCTCCACCGCGTGGGAGATGTCGGTCAGCCGGTTGCCCGCCCGGACCTTCTCGATCCCGGCCCACATCGAGGCCTCGGTGGCGGCGGACAGCGCGCGGTCCTTCTCGCCGATCTCGCCGATCGCCAGCGTCACCGCGGAGTCGCCGTGCCAGCCGTCCAGGATGGCGCCGCAGTCCACCGAGAGCAGATCGCCCTCGGACAGGACCTCGTCGCGCGACGGGATGCCGTGCACGACCTTCTCGTTCAGCGAAGCGCAGATCGACGCCGGGAAGCCGTGGTAGCCCTTGAAGGACGGCACCGCCCCGGCATCGCGGATGGTCTGCTCGGCGAGCTCGTCCAGCTCACCGGTGCTCACGCCGACCTTCGCCTGCGCGGTCACCGCCGCGAGCGCGCTGGCGACCACCAGGCCGGCCTCGCGCATCGCCTCGATCTCGCCACGAGACTTGAGCTCGATGCCCTTACCCCGACGCAACAACGCACTCACCTTCAACAGAGAATCTTCGGATTGCTTCACGCAGCGGCGCCGGTGGCGACGAGTGGCATCGCCGCTCACCTGGCGGCGTTCGGCCCCGGTCGCCCGGGGCCCAACGAGCTCAGCTGCGGTCGCGGAGCGCGGCCAGCGCGCGAGCGGTGATGTCCTCGATCGAACCCACCGCGTCGATCTTGATGATCCGGTCCTGGTAGTAGGACAGCAGCGGCTCGGTCTCCTCGCGGTAGACCGCGAGCCGGCGGCGGATGACGTCCTCGGTGTCGTCGGAGCGACCGCGCGCCAGCATGCGCGTGACCAGCTCCTCCTCCGGCACGTCGAACTGCAGCACGGCGGTCAGCTCGGTGCCCTGGTCCGCCAGCATGTCGCGCAGCACGTCGGCCTGCGCGGTGTTGCGCGGGTAGCCGTCGAGCAGGAAGCCCTTCGCCGCGTCCTCGTCGGCGAGGCGGTCGCGCACCATCTCGTTGGTGACCTCGTCCGGCACCAGCTCACCGGCGTCCATGTAGCTCTTGGCCTTCTGGCCGAGCGGGGTCTCGTTGCCGATGTTGGCGCGGAACAGATCTCCGGTGGAGATGTGCGGAACGCCGAGCTCCTCGCTCAGCACCGCGGCCTGGGTGCCTTTGCCCGCACCCGGCGGGCCGACGAGAACCAATCGCACCAAGGGTCTGCCTCCGAATCAATCCGATCGCACGCCAACTCCTGACGAGCGCTGCGCGGCGCCCACCTGCCTGCGAGCGACCGCTGCTCAACCCCACGCATGAGCCGTGCGTACGCACCAGCCATGCCGGAACCTGCGGTTTCCGGGCACGGCGAAGCCGCGCCCGGACCGCTCAGCTTACCGGAGGAATCCCTCGTACTTGCGCTGCGTGAGCTGGCTCTCGATTTGCTTCACGGTGTCCAGGCCGACGTTGACCATGATCAGCACCGCGGTGCCGCCGAACGGGAAGTTCTGGTTCTGGCCCTGTCCACCGGTGATGCCGAGGAAGAAGTTCGGCAGGATCGCAATGATGCCCAGGTACAGCGCGCCCGGCAGCGTGATCCGGGAGAGCACGAAGTTCAGGTACTCGGCGGTCGGCCGGCCCGGGCGGATGCCCGGGATGAAGCCGCCGAACTTCTTCATCTCGTCGGCGCGCTCTTCCGGGTTGAACGTGATCGACACGTAGAAGTACGCGAAGAAGACGATCAGCGACATGTACAGCAGGATGTGCACCCAGCTGGACGGGTCGACGATGTAGGTCTGGATGAACCGCGCCCACCAGGTGTCCTGGTTGCCGGCCAGCTGACCGATCAGCTGCGGCAGGTACAGCAGCGAGGAACCGAAGATGACCGGGATGACACCCGCCTGGTTCACCTTCAGCGGCAGGTAGGTCGAGGTGCCGCCGTACATCCGGCGGCCGATCATGCGCTTGGCGTACTGCACCGGGATCCGGCGCTGCGCCTGCTCGATGAACACGACCGTGCCGATGATGACGATCGCGAAGGCGCAGACCACGGCGAACACCAGGCCGCCGTGCGACTGCAGGATCATGCCGCCCTCGGCCGGGATGCGGGCCGCGATGGAGGTGAAGATCAGCAGCGACATGCCGTTGCCGACGCCGCGCTCGGTGATCAGCTCGCCCATCCACATCAGCACCGCCGCACCGGCGGTCATGACGACCACGATGGTGATCAGGTTCAGCACCGAGTCGTCCGGGATCGGCGAGACCGAGCAGCCCTGGAACAGCTGGCCGCGCACGGCGAGCGCCACCACACCGGTGCCCTGCAGGATCGCCAGCGCGATCGTCAGGTACCGGGTGTACTGCGTCAGCTTCGCCTGGCCGGACTGGCCTTCCTTCTTCAGCTGCTCGAAGCGCGGGATGACCACCTGCAGCAGCTGGATGATGATGCTCGCGGTGATGTAGGGCATGATGCCCAGCGACAACACCGACAGCTGCAGCAGCGCACCGCCGCTGAAGAGGTTGAGCAAGGAGTAGACGCCCTGCGAGCCGCTGCCCTGGATCTGCTCGATGCACTGCTGGATGTTCGGGTACGACACCCCGGGAGAGGGGATCGTCGCGCCGAGCCGGTACAGCACCACCATGCCGAGGGTGAACAGGATCTTGCGGCGCAGGTCCGGCGTCGCCAGAGCCGAGCGGAAGGCGCCGAGCACGCGAACCTCCTGTACGCGAGCCAGTCGAAACCGGCCGGGGAAAGATGCGGCAATTTCCGCAGCACCCGTTCATCACGGCACTGCCGGGGCGACTCTAGCAGGCGAGGAGCCCACCACGTTCGGCGACTGAAGCCTCACGCGTGATCACCGCGTACGCCGACGGCGAACACCGCCACCAGCAGTCACACCAGCCCCGAAAACCCCGTTGCCACAACAGTTTTGGAAGATCAATCGGCCCTCTCCGCGACCTGCGGGGAAGGACCCGGAAATGCGGGCGGGGCGACTTTTCGCCGGGAGGACCGGGAAAAGCGCCCCGCGCACATCACCTGATTGGGAAAAACGGTGAGGGCCGGTCGACTTCGCGTCGACCGGCCCTCATCGCGTTCGCCTCGTCAGCGGTCCAGCTTGGTGACCGAACCACCCGCGGCGGTGAGCTTCTCCTGGGCGCTGCCCGTGAACGCGTGAGCGGTCACGTCCAGCTTGACGCCCTCCAGGTCCCCGTCGCCGAGGATCTTCACGAGCTCGTTCTTCTTGACCAGGCCCTTGGCGACCAGCTCGTCGATGCCGACGGTGCCGCCCTCCGGGAACGCCTGGGCCAGACGACCGATGTTCACACCCTGGTACTCGGTGCGGAAGCGGTTCTTGAAGCCGCGGAGCTTCGGGAGCCGCATGTGGATCGGCATCTGCCCGCCCTCGAAGCGGGGCGAGACGTTCTTCCGGGCCTTGGTGCCCTTGGTACCGCGACCAGCGGTCTTGCCCTTGGAGCCCTCACCGCGGCCGACGCGGATCTTGTCGCGCTTGGCACCCGGGGCCGGACGCAGGTCGTGCAGTTTGATGACCATGTCAGTCGACCTCCTCGACCGTCACCAGGTGACGGACGGCGTTGATCATGCCGCGCACGTTCGAGTCATCCGGACGAACCACGGACTGACGGATCTTGCGCAGCCCGAGGGTGCGCATGGTGTCGCGCTGGTTCTGCTTGGAGCCGACCAGACCCTTCACCTGGGTGATCTTCAGCTGTGCCATGGATCAGACCCCCTGCCCCGCAGCACGCGCGCGCAGGATGAACGCCGGAGCGACGTCCTCGAGCGGCAGGCCACGACGAGCCGCGACCTCCTCCGGCCGCTGCAGCTGCTTCAGCGCGTCGACCGTGGCGTGCACGATGTTGATCGGGTTGTCGCTGCCCAGCGACTTGCTCAGCACGTCGTGGATGCCGGCGCACTCCAGGACCGCGCGCACCGGGCCACCGGCGATGACACCGGTACCGGCGCTGGCCGGACGCAGCAGCACGACACCCGCGGCCTCCTCGCCCTGGACCGGGTGAGTGATGGTGCCGCCCAGGCGCGGGACGCGGAAGAAGTTCTTCTTCGCTTCCTCGACGCCCTTGGCGATCGCCGCCGGAACTTCCTTGGCCTTGCCGTAACCGACACCGACCATGCCGTCGCCGTCACCGACGACGACCAGCGCGGTGAAGCTGAAGCGCCGACCGCCCTTGACGACCTTCGCGACGCGGTTGATGGTCACGACCCGTTCGAACTGCGGGGTCTTCTCTTGGGCCGCCCCGCCACGGCCGCCGTCGCGGCGGTCCCGGCGGTCCTTGCCGCCGGACTCCCCGCCCTCACGCCGAGTGCGTCCAGGCATCAGGCGTCCCTTCCGTTCTCGTTCTTACGCACTTGTCAGAACTCCAGTCCGCCGTCACGCGCGGCGTCCGCGAGCGCGGCGACCCGACCGTGGTAGTCGTTACCGCCGCGGTCGAAGACGACCTTCTCGATGCCGGCGTCCTTGGCCCGGGCGGCGACGAGCTCGCCGACCTTGGTGGCCTTGGCCTTCTTGTCGCCCTCGAACGCGCGGACGTCGGTCTCCAGGCTGGTCGCCGAAGCCAAGGTGTGGCCCTTGGTGTCGTCGATGACCTGCGCAACGATGTGGCGCAGCGACCGGGTCACGACCAGGCGCGGGCGCTCGGACGTGCCGAGGATCTTCTTGCGGATGCGCGTGTGCCGCTTGGCGCGGGCCAGCCGACGCTTGGTCGAGATGTCCTTGCCCACCGGCTTGCGCTTGGTAGCTGTCGTCTCGCTCATGGTCACTTACCCGTCTTCCCGACCTTGCGGCGGATGTTCTCACCTGCGTAGCGGACACCCTTGCCCTTGTACGGGTCCGGCTTGCGCAGCTTGCGAATCCTGGCCGCGATCTCGCCGACCAGCTGCTTGTCGATGCCCTTGACCGCGATCTTGGTCGGGCCGTCGACCGCGAACTGGATGCCTTCCGGCGGTTCGATCACGATGGGGTGGCTGTAGCCCAGGGCGAACTCGAGGTTCGAGCCCTTCTGCAGCACGCGGTAACCGACGCCGTGGATCTCCAGGTCCTTCTGGTAACCCTGGCTGACCCCGATGACCATGTTGTTCACCAGGGTGCGGGTGAGCCCGTGCAGCGAACGGCTCTCCCGCTCGTCGTCCGGACGCTTCACCAGGACCGCACCGTCTTCGTCCCGCTCGACGATGATCGGCTCCGCGACCTGGTGGGACAACGTGCCCTTGGGGCCCTTCACCGTCACCGACTGGCCGTCGATGGTCACCTCGACGCCGGAGGGGACGGTGATCGGCAGCTTTCCGATGCGCGACATAGCCGCTCCTCCTCCCTTACCAGACGTAGGCGAGGACTTCCCCGCCCACGCCGTTCTTCATGGCCTGCCGGTCGGTCAGGAGACCGCCGGAGGTCGAGATGATGGCGACGCCCAGGCCACCCAGAACCTTCGGGAGGTTGGTGGACTTGGCGTAGACCCGCAGACCGGGCTTGGAGACCCGGCGCAGGCCCGCGATGCTCCGCTCGCGGTTCGGGCCGTACTTGAGCTCGACGACGAGCTGCTTGCCCTTCTCGCCCTCTTCGACGCGGGAGCCCGAAACGTAGCCCTCGCGCTTGAGGATCTCGGCGATGTTCGCCTTCAGCTTGGAGTGCGGCATCACGACCTCGTCGTGGTATGCCGAGTTTCCGTTGCGCAGACGCGTCAGCATGTCTGCGATCGGATCGGTCATCGTCATGACCTGCTCAACCTTTCTCGTCTGGTTCCGATGGGTCCCGACCGGACACCGCCCGGAGGCGGCGCGTCTGGACCCTGGCCTGGACGAAGTTCGGGGTGTCCGACCGCGGTGGCCGGTCCCTTGTCATTTCGCGTGCAAGCACGGCGTTCGCCGCGGAGCGTGGGCATCAGCCCTGGTAACGCCTGCTGAGGGTACCGGTAGCCGGCATCACCCCAGCAGGCGGGCACATCACCAGGAGGACTTGCTCACGCCGGGCAGCTCGCCCGCGTGCGCCATCTCGCGGAAGCACACGCGGCACAGCCCGAACTTGCGGAACACCGCACGCGGACGCCCGCAACGCTGGCAGCGGGTGTAGCCGCGAACGCCGAACTTCGGCTTGCGCGAAGCCTTGATAACCAGCGCCTTCTTGGCCATCGCTCAGTTCTCCTTGAACGGGAAGCCCAGGTGCTTCAGCAGCGCCCGGCCCTCCTCATTGTTGGTGGCCGTGGTAACGACGGTGATGTCCATGCCGCGCGGACGGTCGATGCTGTCCGGGTCGATCTCGTGGAACATCGACTGCTCGTTCAGGCCGAACGTGTAGTTGCCCCGGCCGTCGAACTGCTTCGGCGACAGCCCGCGGAAGTCGCGGATACGCGGCAGCGCGATGGTGACCAGGCGGTCCAGGAACTCCCACATCCGGTCGCCGCGCAGGGTGACCCGCGCACCGATCGGCATGCCCTCGCGGAGCTTGAACTGCGCGATGGACTTGCGGGCCCGGCGGATCTCCGGCTTCTGACCGGTGATGATCGCCAGGTCGCGAACCGCGCCCTCGATCAGCTTGCTGTCCCGAGCGGCGTCGCCAACACCCATGTTGACCACGACCTTGACCACGCCGGGCGTCTGCATCACGTTGGAGTAGTTGAACTCCTCGTTGAGCGCCTGGCGGATCTCCTCGCGGTAACGGGTCTTGAGCCGCGGGACGATCTTCTCAGCGGTAGTCATGATCAGACGTCCTTACCGTTACGACGAGAGATGCGAACCTTCTTGCCGTCCTCACCGATGCGGTAGCCGACTCGGGTGGGCTTGCCGTCGGAGTCCACGACCATCACGTTGCTCACGTGGATCGGCGCTTCCTGGGTGACGATGCCGCCGGACTGCGCGCCACGCTCGGTCCGGGAGACCTTGGTGTGCTTCTTGATCCGGTTGACACCCTCGACCAGAACCCGCTGCTCCTGCGGCATGGCCTGGATGACCTTGCCCTTGGCGCCCTTGTCCTTGCCGGAGATGACGACGACCGTGTCGCCCTTCTTGACCTTCATCACAAGACCTCCGGCGCGAGCGAGATGATCTTCATGAACTTCTTGTCGCGCAGTTCACGGGCGACCGGCCCGAAGATGCGGGTTCCGCGGGGCTCGCCGCCCGGCTTCACCAGCACCGCAGCGTTCTCGTCGAACCGGATGTAGGAACCGTCCGGACGACGCTTTTCCTTCTTCTGCCGGACGATGACGGCCTTGACCACATCGCCCTTCTTGACATTGGCACCGGGGATGGCTTCCTTGACGGTCGCCACGATGATGTCCCCGAGGCCCGCGTAGCGACGACCCGACCCACCGAGGACACGGATCGTGAGGATCTCCTTGGCCCCGGTGTTGTCGGCGACGCGCAGTCGCGACTCCTGCTGGATCACGTCTTTCTCCCTGACCCTAAGTACCCGGGCTCGGTTGCCCGAGCACACTCTGGCGCGCCAAATTGCCGACCTGACGCGCGCGGTCAACTTCC
>NZ_JBEOVY010000355.1:0-7924 GCF_040295745.1 Saccharopolyspora sp. NPDC002686 | reverse complement strand
CCCGGCGTGTCGGGACCTTTGGGCTCCGACACGCCGACGTCTGCCGGGGGCTGTGGACAACTCGGGTCACCTGTGGAGAACTTCCGCAAGTTCAATGGAAATCGGACGTCTGATTTCCATTGAACTTGCGGGGGCCGGGATCGGGTGGCGGTGGGGGTCGGGGTGGCCGAACCTGGCGGTCGTGGGTGGTGCTCGGCGGGAGGCGCTGATCAACGCGGTCGCCACGGTGGGGGCCGTGGTGGTGTGCACCGCCGTCTACTACGCGCTGCCGTTCGACGTGTTCGGGATCGGGGGAACCGTCGGCGCGGTCGTGGTCTTCGACCTGGGGTTGCTGGCCATCTCGACGTTGATCATGGTCCAGGTGCACCGGTTCCGGCACGGCGACGGGCGCCGCGGGAGCTCGATCGCGGGCGTCGTGGCCGCGCTCTACCTGGCGGTTCTGTTCTTCGCCGCCGTCTACTTCGCGATCGCCCGCCACCAGCCGGACGTGATCGCCTCGCTGCGCACCAAGACCGACGCCCTGTACTTCTCCCTGTCGATCACCAGCACCGTCGGATTCGGTGACGTGCACGCGATCTCGCAGTTCGCGCGGGCGGTGGCGGCCGTCCAGATGGCGTTCAACATCGGCTTCCTGGGCATGGCGGTGGCCGTCCTCCGAACGAGGGCGACCCGCGCCTGATCCGCCGGTCAGGCGAGGCCGAGGTAGCGGCGTTCGTTGAACTGGGTTCCGGAGCAGGACGCTCCGAGGTCGTGCCCGATCCGCTCGATCACGTCCGCCAGTTCGAGGCGGGCCAGCCACGGGCGGGGGAGGACCGCCGTGCCGTGGCGGGCGCCGAGGATGGCCCCGGTCAGGGCCGCGGTGGAGTCGCTGTGCCCGGAGTGGTTGGCCGCGAGCCGCACCGCGTCCGCGAACTGCTCCGGCTTCGGCAGGGCCAGCGCGCAGTAGACGCCGATGGCCAGCGCTTCCGGGCCGATCCAGCCCTGTCCCAGGCGTTCGATGTGGCCGACGCTGGCGCCGAGCCGGGCCAGCGTCGCGGCCTCGGCCAGCGCGCTCGCGGTTTCGGCGTCCTCGCGCAGCACCCGCCCGGCGGCCTGGTCCACGGCGGCCGGCAGCTTGCGGTCCTGGACCGCGACCAGGTGCACGATCAGCGCCATCGCCCCGGCCGAGGCCCAGCCGCCGACTCCGCCGTGGGTGAGCGCGGCGCACTGGCAGGCCAGCTGGTAGGCCATCTCGGCGCTCGGCGCCAGGCCGAGGGGCGCGCTGCGGTCGACCCCGCCGCAGCCCTTCGAGCTGTTGCGCGGCCGGTCCGGGGTTCCGAGTTCGGGCTCTTGGAGCGAGCGGAGGCTGGTCAGGCCGGGAGCCCGGCTGGCGTACAGCTCGGGTTCGGCCAGCAGACCGGTCGCGCCGGGTTGAGGTTTGTCCTCCTGCTGGGTGATCAACCACCGTCGGTAAGCGGCTGCGGTGGACTCGACCGGGCGCCAGGGGCCGCCGTTGTTGCCGGTCGTCCAGGCGTGCAAGAAGCCCTCGCCGGTGAACAGCGTCATCTGCGTGGCGTCGCCCAGCAGCGCTTGAGGTGGTGGTTCGGACACTCCGTCCTGGCCGAACTCGGCCCGGATGTCGTCCAGCTGCGCGTACTCGACCGGGCTGCCGAGCGCGTCGCCCAGAGCCCCGCCGAGCAGGCAGGCCACCGCGCGATCGACCACTGTGGATGGTGTGCGCACGGGTGGGGCTCTCCTTCCGCAGTGTCCTCGTTCGGGTGATCGACTGGTCCAAACTTTACTTGGCGTGTTCATCGACGGGGAGACGTTCGTGGTCAACGGCGGGTCGTCGCGGATCGCATTCGGGTCATACCGCGCATTCCTCCATTGGGGTGAGGGCTGCTCGGCATTCCGGCCGCCTGCATCGACTCCTCGTTACGGTGTGTCGGCCCCGGGGCGAGGTTCGCCCGGGGTGTGGACTCGATGTGGACCTTGGTCGAGACTGTCTGAAGGCTCAACGAAAACATGAGCGGGAATCGGATTAGGAGATGATGGCGCCGTACGACAGACCGAGCGGAGCACCGGCCACGGGATTCGAGTTCCGCGTGCTCGGTCCGCTCGAGGTGCTCGTCGACGGCGTCGCGCGCCCGATGGGCAGCGTCCAGGTCCGCGCGCTGCTCACCTGCCTGCTGCTCGAGCCGAACCAGATCGTGTCCATGGACCGGCTGATCGACACCATCTGGGAGCACGACCCGCCGGCCACCGCGCGCACCATCATCCAGGGCTACGTCTCCCGCCTGCGCAAGCTCTTCGGCGCAGGTGGGCCGGACGGCCCCGAGATCGTCACCCGCCCGCCCGGCTACCTGCTGAGCGTCGACGCCGAGCGGATCGACGCGCACCGCGCCCGCGCCCTGATCAACCGCGCGCACGGCCTCGACCCGGCCGAGCGCTCGCGCGTGCTGGGCGAAGCGCTGAGCCTCTGGCGCGGTCCGGTGCTCACCGACATCACCAGCAGCCGCCTGTACCGGATGGTCGCCCCGAACCTGGACGAGCTGCGGCTGCTCGCGCTGGAGGAGCGGGTCGACGCCGACCTGGACCTGGGGCGTCACCACCAGCTGGTGCTGGAGCTGTCCACGCTCGTCGACCGGTACCCGCTGCGCGAGCGCCTGACCGGGCAGCTGATGCTCGCCAGCTACCGCGCCGGGCACCGCGCCGAAGCGCAGTCCAAGTTCCACGAGCTGCGCCGCAGGCTCTCCGACGAGCTCGGCCTCGACCCGGGCCCCGACCTGCGCAACCTCTACGAGCAGGTGCTCCGCGACGATCCGGCGCTGCGCAGCCCGCAGCACCGCTCGGAACCGGCGCTGGGCATCAAGCGCCCCACCCCGGCCGAGCTGCCCCCGGCCCCGGCCGGGTTCGTGGGTCGCCGCCACGAGCTCGGCGAGCTGGACCGGCTGCTGGCCGAGCGCGAACGCGGCTCCAGCCTGCTCGCGGTGCTCACCGGGATCGCCGGCGTCGGCAAGAGCGCGCTCGCGCTGACCTGGGCGCACCGCGTCGAGCAGGAGTTCCCCGACGGCCAGCTCTACGCCTCGCTGCGCGGCTACGACTCCGAGCGCGAACCGCTGAGCCCCGGCGAGGCGCTGACCAGCATGTTGAAGGCGCTCGGCGTGGCCGCCGAGGCGATCCCGGTGGAGCTGGACGACCGCGCCGCGCTGTACCGGTCGCTGCTGGCCAAGCGGCGGGTGCTGGTCCTGCTGGACAACGCGCGCGACTCCGAGCAGGTCCGCCCGCTGCTGCCGGGCAGCGCGGAGTCGATGGTGCTGGTGACCAGCCGGCGGCGGCTGGACGGACTGGTGGTGCGCAGCGGAGCGAGGGTGCTGCCGCTGGAGACGCTGCCCACCGAATCGGCGATCGAGCTGCTCGACCGCGCGGGCGTGCCGGGCAAGTCGGCGTCCGAACCGGTCGCGGCGGCCGAGCTAGCGGAGCTGTGCGGCGGCCTGCCGCTGGCGCTGCGCATCGCCGCGGCGAGGCTGGCCGCGAACCCGGCGCGCGGGGTGTCGGACCTGGTGCACGAGCTCACCGACGAGCGGAACCGCCTGCGCGCGTTGGACATCGACGACGACGCGGACACCAGCGTGCGCCGCGCCTTCGACATCTCCTACCGGAGCCTGCACCCGGTGCACGCCGAGACGTTCCGGCTGCTCGGCCTGGTGCCCGGCCACACCTTCACCGCCGACGCCGTCGCGGCCCTGTGCGACACCGATCCGCCCAGCGCGCAGCGCCGGCTGCGGACGCTCGCGCTGGCGCACCTGGTCGTCGAGCCGGAACCGGACCGCTTCGCCATGCACGACCTGCTGCGGGTGTACGCCCGCGACCTGCTGGTCGAGTGCGACGACACCGGTGCGCTGCGCCGGCTGCTCAACCACTACTTGGCCGTGGCCGACCACGCGCGCCGCTTCCTGCGCCCGACGCGCGACGAGCTGAACTTCGTCAGCGCGCTCCGCCCGCCCGCGATCGCCGACCGGGCCCAGGCGCTGGACTGGTTCGACGCCGAGTGGCCGAACCTGATCGCCGCGGTCCGGGCCGCCAAGGCGCGGGGCATGCACGACCTCGCCTGGCAGCTGGCCCGGTTGCAGTTCAACTACCTGATGGTGCGCTGCCCGTGGGAGGACTGGATCCGCGTCTACACCGACGGGCTGGAGTCCGCGCGAGCCGCGGACGATCCGACCGGCGAGGTGCTGATGTCGGCCGGGCTGGGCGTGGCGCACTCGCGGTCCGGGCAGCTGGACGAGGCGCTGGCCCACTACGACGAGTCCTACCGGGTCGCGGTGGCCAACGACGACGCTTCGCGGCGGGCGATGACGCAGATCAACATGGCCAGCGTGCTGTTCCGGCTCAAGCGCTACGACGAGGCGAAGGTGCACTGCCAGGACGCGCTGCGGGTCTACCGGTCGCTCGGCGACACCTACTTCGAGGCCGGGGCGCTGAACAACCTCGCGATGGTCGAGCAGATCAACGGCGAGCTGGAGGAGGCGCTGGCGCACCTGCGCGAGGCCGAAGCGCTCTACCGCGCCGCCGACGACCTGGACACCTTGGCGATGGTGCTGAACAACTGCGGCGAGGTCTGCATCGAGCTCGGTCGCCTCGACGACGGCGAGCGCTACCACCACGACGCCCTCGACGTCGCGCTGAAGTGCGGTTCGGCGATGCGCCAAGCCGCGGCCTACCTGGGCTTGGGCGACACGGCGCGCTGCCGCGGCGACCTGGCGGTGGCCCGCACCAGGTGGGAGACGGCGCTGGCGATCTTCGAGGCGGAGGGCTCGCCGCGGGTGGCCGAGGTGCGGGAGCGGCTCGACGCGTTGGCCACGCCCGCGTGATCGATTTGCTCGCATCGTCGGGATCCCGCCCCTAAGATGAATATTCCGGGAAACGCGCCGGTGGGGGTTCCCGCGCGACCGGATTCGCATGCGTTTAGCGCGCATTTAGCCGTTGTGCAGCGCCCGCTGGGACTTTGTGTTCAGTGCGGATCAGCCGTGCGAGATCCGCACTGAGGGCGGCTCTGGGGGGAGTCCAAGGGGGGATTGTCGCCCGGTCGCCCCGGTCGTTCTTTCGAGCTCGACCGGGGCGGCCGCTAAGGGGGGCGGAAGCATTCGGGACGCCTTCCGAATGGACGATGGGGGTGAGTGCGGGCTTTCGGCCGAACGGGGTGTGCCTGGCCGGAGGTCCGCACTTCGTCCTATCCGCAGGTCATTTCGCGGCGGTCAGCTTCTCCAGCTGCGGGCGCTTCGGCCCGCGACCGTCTCCGCTGGACACCCCGCGCAGCCGGCGACCGATCCACGGCGCCAGGTACTCCCGGGCCCACTTGATGTCCTCGGCGCGCTGGGTCCGCCACGACGTCTCCGCAGCGTCCGGCCACGGCTCGCGCCAGTCCTCGCCGGTCTCCACGCCCAGCGCCTCGCAGGCGCGCAGCGCGACTCGGCGGTGGCCGTCGGCCGACAGGTGCAGCCGGTCGCCGCTCCAAGCCCGCGAGTCCCGCAGCACACGCATCGACCACAGGTCGAGCACGTAGCAGCCGTACCGGTCCGCGATGGAGCGCAGGTGCGAGTTGTAGGTGCCGACCTTCCCGCGGACGTGGCGCAGGACGGGCGTTTCGGTGGTGTCGAAGCCGGTGCCGATCAGCACGTCGATGCCCGCCGCCCGCAGTTCGGCGACCGCGGACTCGAAGAGCTGCGCCACGGTGTCCGGGTCGCTGCCGGGGCGGATGATGTCGTTGCCCCCGGCGGTGAACGAGACCAGGCCGGGCTTCAGCTCGACGGCCTGCGGGACCTGGTCGTCGACGATCTGGCGGATGAGCTTGCCGCGCACGGCCAGGTTCGCGTAGCTCAAGTTGGGGTTGTCCGCGGCGAGGTGCTCGGCGAGCCGGTCCGCCCAGCCCCGGAACGCGCCGTCCGGCCGGGGGTCGTCGAGGCCTTCGGTGAAGCTGTCCCCCAACGCGACGAAGCTGTCCCAGCGGGCCGAGCCGGCGCTGCGCTGCGATGCCATCTCAATTCCTTCCTGGTGTTTCCTCCCGCCCACGCGGTGATCCGAGAACAACAGTGGCGTTCCCATCCCTACCTACGCCACCGTCGGTTCCGGCTTTAGTGATTAACGGCACTGAATAGTCTAGTTTTTCTGGGCGTTTTGCGAGCTTCGGATTCCCGCAACCCGAGGAAGCGCGACGACGGGGTCCCACGACCGGTTGACACCGGTCCCCGGGTGGGTGCTTTCCCTTGTCATGCGGTGCTTTTGGCTGATCGAACCGGCAACTGGGTGGCTGTTCCCGGAAACACCAGTACGGGTGAACGTCAGCTGCTACTGTCCTTCGGCGGTAACAGAAGCAACGAGGGGGCCCGCGATGTCGGCATTGACGCAGGTGACAGCCCGCCGTGCGCTCGGGGAGGCGCACGTGCGACGCCGTTCGCCTGGCTGCCGCGTCGCGGTCGGTTGAAGCGGGGAACGACGGAATGCTCTACCGCGTCGGTTCCAATGCGCCCGCCATCCGGACTGAGCCGGATGTCGCGAGGCTAATCGACCGTCCCAAGTACCTGGGGGAATCGTGACGTCACCGCAGAATCCGGCGTCCGCGCCGGAGCCCGCGGGCTTCGACGCGCAACAGGCCGGTCCTGGCGGACGCCGTTCGGACGCACCGATGCGCGGCTCGCTCGGCGAGCCGCCCGCACCCGGAGGCGCCCGGCCGGCGCCGCGCCCGGTGCGCTTCGACCTGCGCGCCGAGTTCGCGGCCATGACCGGCGAACCGCACCCGTTCGCGTTCTGGCAGCGCGTCGAGCAGCTGCCGGAGCGCTTCGAGCAGGAGCAGCGCAGGCAGCTCCAAGCCACCCGCCCGGCGCCGGACCGCCCGAAGCCGCCCGCGGCAGGCAAGTCCCTGTCCGGAGACCTCGGCGGCCCGGCCGAACCGGAGCTGTCCGGCTCCCTGGACGGCGACCTGCCGGCGCCGCCGTCCCGCCCCAGCGCCATGAGCGGATCCCTGACCGGTTCGCTGGCGCCCGACGGTCCGCCGAGCGGCGCCTTCGCCCAGCCCGGACCGGACGGTCCGCGAGCCGAACCCGGTCCGCCGCCGCGCCGCGAGGGCCCGCCACCGCAGGCCCCGATCGACGGCCCGCCGCGCCCCGACGGCCACCGCTACGAGTCCGGACTGATCGACGGTCCGCCGCCGCGCCACGAGGCACCCGATGGTCCGCCGCCGCGCCGTGATGTGCCCGACGGCCCGCCGCCGCAGATGGGCCCGCCGAGCGGCGCCTTCGCCCAGGTCGGACCGGATGGCCCGCCGCCGCGCCCGGACAGCCCTCCGCCGCGGCGCGAAGGTCCCCCGGGGCCGGACGAGCTCGGCCCGCCGATCCGGGTGGGGCCGCCCAGCGCTCCCATCGGCAAGCTCCGCCAGAACGCCCAGCCGCCCAACGAGGCGCCACCGAGGCACGAAGCTCCGCCGCCGCGCCCGGACGGCCCACCGCAGGGCCCGAACGGCGAACCGCCGCTGCAAACCGGTCCGCCGAGCGGTGGTTTCGGCCAGCTGGGCGCTGACGGCCCGCCCCGGCGCGAGGGTCCGCCGTCGGGACCGCTGGACGTCCCGCCGCCACCCGCGCCCGACGGCCCGCCCCGGCACGAGGCCGGGCCCGACGGTCCGCCGAGCGGCCCGCTCCCGGCTCCGCCGCGGCCCGATGCGGCTCCGCCGCACGTCCCTGCTCCGCAGGCCGACGCTCCGCTCGACAGCCCTCCGGGCCGTCCGCTGCCGCCGGATGCTCCGCCGTCGGCGGGTCCCCGCTTCGCGGGTCCGCCTCCGGCCGAGCCGAACGGCCCTGCTCCGCAGGGTCCGCCGCCGGGTGCTCCCGCCGTTGGCGGTCCGCCCCCGCGTCCGCCGGTCGCTCCGGGCCCGCCGCCTCCGGCACCGGAC
>NZ_JBEOVY010000354.1:0-7968 GCF_040295745.1 Saccharopolyspora sp. NPDC002686 | reverse complement strand
AGGACGGCCCGGCTGCCGTGTATTGGCATACATAAAGTCGGGCACCCGGAGTCCAGGCGGGCGCTGAGGTTCCGCTACCCGCACCGCCACGCAAAGCGAGAGCTTCAGACAGGAAGGAGCTTCAGATCAGGTTCGCGCGCTTGTAGAACCAGTGCGACGCCTTCGTGAGGAGTCCCGCCGAGTTGAGGAACTCCATGAGGCCTGCGCAGCTGGAGCGGAGCATGGACTTGTGGTGCTCGTTGGCCTTCGCTTCGCGGACGGCGCGCTTGACGTCCAGACCGGCGTTCTCGTACACCTTCTTGTTCCACATGCTGGTGACGATGAAGTAGGACGCGCCGGCGACCACGACGGCCTGGATCTGCCGCCGCAGCCAGCTCGCGCCCTCCAGGCGCGCCTTGGTCTCCTCGCGGGCGAACTTCATGTGCCGCGATTCCTCGACGACGTGGATGTTGTTGACGGTGCGCACGAACGGCACCACCCGCTCGTCGCGCATCCAGTCGCGCTGCATGACGTCGAGGACCTCTTCGGCGACCAGGATCGCGGCGTAGGCGGCTTCGCCGAAGGCGATCGTCTTGAACACCCGGCCCAGCTCGACGACCGTGCGCGTCGGCCGGTAGGCGGGGGCGCGCAGCTTCGCGGCGCCGCGGGCGAACATGATCGAGTGCCGGCACTCGTCGGCGATCTCGGTCAGCGCCCACTGGAAGGCCGGGTCGGTCGGGTCCTTGGCGTAGAAGTCCCGCAGCACCATCTGCTGCAGGATCATCTCGAACCAGATGCCGGTGCTGGCCACCGACGCGGCCTCCTGGCGCGTCAGCTCGCGCTGCTGCTCCGGCGTCATCTCCGCCCAGTACGCGGTCCCGTACAGCGTGCTCCACTCCGGGCTGGTGCCGTGGTAGTCGGTGTCGAGCGGAGTCTCCCAGTCCACTTCCTGGACGGGGTCGTAGGACAGGACCTCCGATGAGCGCAGCAGCCGGTCCGCGACGTCCTGGCGGTCGGTCGGCTGCTCGTCGCTCTTGGCGATGCTGCTGGTCATGGGACGCTCCCTGCGGGGGTGATGACGTCGGCGATCCCCACCCGGTGGGTAGGTGTTACCCGAGGTAACGGATCCCAGCATCGGTGACATCGGCGATCGTGTCAATGGCCATTGGCAATATCGGGCCGCCGCGAACCTGGTTGGATGACCGGTATGGGGCTTTTCAAGAACAGCGCGGCCGAGCTGGCCGAGATGGCGGTCGAAGCGCGCACCGGCGGGCGGGCCAGGTTCGTCGTCCGCCTGATCGCGTTGAGCAGCGGGAAGGACGAGGCGATCGATCCCTGGGCGGAGCGGATCGAGGCGATCGAGGCCGCGGGGTGGGCGGTCGAGCACTTCTCGGTCACCGCCAACGGCAGGGGCGGTGTGGAGGCGTACGTCCTGTTCGCCCGGATCTGATCTCCCGGCGGTCACCGGTTGGGCGGAAAACCGGCCCGGGCGACCGGGCGCCGTGGCACGATCACCGTCGAAATCGCGCCGGGAGCGCGCTTTGCGACTGGGGAGGTTGCGTGGCGACCTGGGAAGACCTCGCCGAATTCGTCCGGGCCGAGTACGCGGTGGCCGAGGACGCGGAGACCGAGACCGAGTACCGCATCATCGAGGACAGCGACGACGAGATCCGCGTCCTCGTCGAGTACGAGGACGACCGCAGCCAGATCGTCATCATCGGCCGCGAGGAGCTCGACGGCCGCGAGGACTGGGTGCAGGTGCTCTCGGTGATCGGCCGAGCGGCCGAGGTGGACCTGCAGAAGCTGCTGGTGGAGCTGGGTCAGGTCTCGGTGGTGTGCGGCGCGGTGATCGTCGGCGAGCACGTCCTGCTCCGCCACGCGGTCCCGCTGCTGAACCTGGACATCAACGAGTTCACCGACCCGCTGAACTTCATCGCCGAAACAGCGGACCACCTGGAGGAGATGTTCTACCGCCACGACGACCACTGACCCTTGATCTCCACCGCGGTCGAGGTTGCAGGCTCGGTCCATGACTGAGCCGATCCTGTTCCGGAACCTGATGCAGATCGCCGACGGGCACCTCGAGGAGTTCAAGGCGGCGGTGCGCGCGGCGGTCGACTTCGCCGGCGAGCACGGCCCGCAGCTCTTGGTGGAGGTGTTCATCGACGAGGACCGGATGGAGTGCACCAGCTTCCAGCTCTACCGCGACTCCGACGCGGTCCTCCGGCACTGGGAGCTGGCGGACCCCCACATCCAGGCGGTGATGGCGCACTGCACCGTCAAGGACTTCGCGGTCTTCGGCGACCCGGACGCCCGGGTCCGAGCCGGCCTGGGCCCCGACGTCCCCTTCACCCCGCACCTCACCGGCTTCCACCGCCTGGCCGGCTAGTCGGCGGGCGAGGAGTATTTGCGGGCGCTTCTTGTGGGCGCGCGTTGGTAGGCTCTGGGGGCGGAGGTGCGGGATGGGTATCGGTGACGACGCCGTTGAGGTCCGGGCTCGGGGCTGGCGGACTCTCGCCGCTCTGCACGGCCGGCTCGAGGCTGAGCTGGAGAAGGCGCTGCAGGCCGAGCACGGGTTGTCGGTCGTCGAGTACACGGTGCTCGACGCGCTGAACCGGCAGGACGGGTGGCACATGCGGATGCAGCAGCTCGCCCGCGCCACCGCGTTGAGCAGCAGTGCGACGACTCGGCTGGTCAGCAGGCTGGAGGACCGGGAGCTGCTGACGCGGATCCTGTGCAAGGACGATCGCCGCGGCATCTACACCGAGCTCACCGACGCCGGCCGGAAGCTGCTGGAGAAGGCGCGCCCGACCCACGACGAGGTCCTGGAGAAGTCGCTCGCCGAAGCGGCGGAGACGCCGGAGCTGGCGCCGCTGGTGTCAGCGCTGCACCAGCTCCCGGGCGCCTGAGCGTGCAGGCGACCTGCGCGACGCTGGCAACGCCGGGCCGGGTGAACGAGGACTACTTCGCCGTCGGCCCGAACTGGGCCTTCGTCCTGGACGGCGCCACCGCACCGTCCGGTGTGGACAGTGGCTGCGCGCACGACGTTCCGTGGCTGGTGCACCGCCTCGGCGCTGAACTGGCCGCACGGCTCGTGGTGTCCGGAAAGCCGTTGGCGGATCTCCTGGCCGAGGCCGTCGAGTCGACGTGCGCGGCGCACGCGGACACCTGCGACCTGCGGAACCCGTCCAGCCCGTCGTCGACGGTGTCGATCCTGCGGGCGGGCGACGAAGTCGAGTACCTGGTGCTCGCGGACAGCCCGATCGTCTTCGACCACGGCGCGATCGTCGACGACCGCCTGGACCGCCTCCCCAGCTACACGCAGGAAGCGGTGCGAGACCTCCGAAACCACCCGGACGGCTTCTGGGTGGCGAGCACGAAACCGGAAGCGGCCTACGAAGCCCTCCAAGGCTCCCTGAACGACATCAGCCGAGCAGCCCTCCTGAGCGACGGAGCCTCCCGCTACGTGGAGATGTTCGCCCTGTCCGACTGGCCGAACCTCCTGGACCTCCTGGAACGAGAAGGCCCGACCGAACTCCTGACCAGAGTCCGAAAAGCGGAATCCACCGCCCCGAAACCCGCCAGGGGCAAACCCCACGACGACGCCACCGCGGTGTTCCTGTCTTTCTAGTGCTCTGTTCGAGCGCAAATGCGGGTGGACTGTTCGCAGGGGTCTTCGCACCCGGTAATCAGTTGGGTGGCAGCCAACCGGTGTGTGGAGGGAACGGGATGAATCGGGATCAACGCACCGCCGTCAAGGTCGTGTCGGTGATCGGGGCGCTGATCTGGGTGGTGCTCGGGCTGCGCTACGGGTGGCCCGCGTGGTTGTGGATCGGGTTGGTGGGCTTGACGATCGCCGGTCCGTGGGTCGTCAGCTGGTGGTTGTTGGGGCGGGTGGGGCGCAAGGACGTGCCAGCGGCAGAAGTGCCGGTCGAGCAGCCCGCGCTGCCGCAGCCGAGCGAGCAGCAGGTGTCCGGCACTCCGCTGCGCAGCGCTCATCCGGAGTACCGGTTCTCCTTCTCCGGCGCGGTCTTCTGGTACGTCAAGCCCGATGCTCCGGGGTTGCCGCACGCGAATCCGGCCGGGCTCGCGGTGGATCTGGTGCTGGAACAGGCCGGGCAGATCGCTGCTGAGACTTCGCCGGAGGACGGGGATTTGGCGCAGTACCGGCTCAACGCCGTGCTCGGGACACCGCGTTCGGACCCGTCCGGGCACGTCGTGGCCTGGGCGAGCGCGGTTCGGTTGGCGCTGCCGGACGCCGACGAGGAGCGGTTGCGGCAGTTGGCCGCCGCTCGCAAGGACGAGGAGCTCTGGGAGCGTCAGCGCGCTCACGAGCGCAACAAGCGCACGTACTTCGCCGAGGACGTGCTGCAGTCGCCGGGCAGTGCTCTGGTCTGGTGGCTCGCGCGGCACGAGGACGGTGACCTGGACGAAGCCGTCCGCCAGATCAGCAACCTGCGCAAGCTGACCGCCGCCGCGCACGACAGGCGGATTCCGGACAGCGATGCGCCGAACTGGATCCACCCGGTGCACTCGTTCGTCGTGGACGAGTTCGAAGTCGGGGCGGAGCAGCACGTCTTCGCCGCGATCGAACGCCTGGCCACCGGTGACGAACGAGCCGCGCTGGGCCACCGGCTGGCCGAGGCGCTCGACTCCCACGGCCACCGCGACCTGGCGCAACTCGTGCGCGACCGGTTCGGCGACCGGCAGGAGCTGCCCGGTTCAGGTGCAGCGGTCGGCGAGTGACAGGGCGTCTTCCGGTGCGTGCGCCTTCACGTCGTTGTCGAAGTAGGCGTAGATGTCCCGGCGGCGTTTCGAAGCCCGGGGTGGTGGGGCGATCGTGCGGGGTGTTCTCGGGGCCTTGCCCTCGTGCCAGGCGCGGATCAGTTCTGCCCAGCGGTCCAGGTCTTCTGACGAGTAGCCGCTGGCGTAGAGCTCTTCCGCGCCGTGGAAGCGGAGGTAGACGAAATCGGTCGTGACGTCTTCGAGGTGCGGCCAGTCGCCTGCCGCGTCTGCCACCACCAGGGCGATGCCGTGGGCGCGGAGGAGCTCCACCGGTTCGCGGGCCGCGAAGCTCGGGTGGCGGACCTCCAAGGCGTGGCGGAGGGGGCGGTCGGCGTCGGTTTCGGTGAGGGCCCGGCCCTCCAGGCGTTCGTCGTGGCGAGCGGCGAGCTCGGCCGCTGCGCCGGTGGTGCGGGGGAGCAGGCTGAAGAACTCCGCGAGGCGGTCGGCGTCGAACGGCAGCGACGGGGGGAGCTGCCAGAGCAGCGGGCCCAGTTTCGGGCCCAGGGCCAGGACCCCGCTGGCGAAGAAGTTCGCGAGCGGCGTTTCCGCTTCCCGGAGCTTCTTCATGTGGGTGATGTAGCGGCTTCCCTTGACCGCGAACAGGAAATCGTCCGGGGTCTGCTCCGCCCAGCGGGCGTAGTGCTCCGGGCGTTGCAACGAGTAGAACGATGCGTTGATCTCGGTGGAGTTGAGGCGTCGGGACAGGTATTCGAGCTCGGCGCCCCGGCGCAGGTCGCGCGGGTAGAACGGGCCGTGCCACGGTCCGTAGACCCAGCCGGACGTGCCGATCCGAATCGACGTCGAGCGCATCACCTCCCACGGTACGCGCGGCTCCGGGGCGGGGATGATGCAATTTCCATTGAAATCGGACCTTCGATTTCAATGGAATTTGCGGCGGAACCGGTCAGCGGAGGGTGACGGGGAGGGTGCGGAGGCCCCGGTTGCGGAAGGAGTTCCGCCAGTGGAGCTCTTGTTCCGGGACCGCCAGGGCCAGGTCCGGGAAGCGGCTGAGCAGCGTGTTCAGGCCGATCTCGGCTTCCATCCGGGCGAGTGCGGCGCCGAGGCAGTAGTGCGGTCCGTGGCCGAAGGCCAGGTGCGGGTTGTCCGCGCGGTCGAGGTCCAGGTGCTCGGGATCGGCGTAGCGGTCGGGGTCGTGGTGGGCGGAGACCAGGGACAGCAGGACGGTTTCGCCCGCGGGAATGGTCACGCCACCGATTTCCACGTCTGCCAAGGGGAATCGGCGGATCGCGAGCTGCGGTGGCGGGTCGAATCGCAGCAGTTCGTCCACTGTGGACGATGTGATGCCTTGGCGTGCCCTGGCGAGCGCAGCTGGGTTGGTGAGCAGTGCGGCCAGGCTGTTGCCCAGGACGTTCACCGTGTTCTCGTAGCCCGCGAACAGCACCAGGAACGCTGCGGAGGTCAGCTCGTCCTCGGAGAGCCGGTCCTCCTCGTCGCGCAGCGAGACCAGCGTGCTGAGGAAGTCCGCGCCGGGGTTCGCGCGCTTCGCCGCGATCAGGTCGAGCAGGTAGCCGTGGAGCGAGCCGAGCGCGTTGCGGGCCTGGTCGGGGGTTTCCGGGGCGAGCAGGTGGTCGGTCCAGGAGCGGAAGTCCGGCCGGTCGGCCTCGCCGACGCCGAGCAGCTCGCAGATCACCGCGATCGGCAGCGGCCCGCAGTAGGCCGGCATCAGGTCCGCTTCGCGCTCGGTCAGGTCGTCCAGCAGGGCGTCGGCGAGCTGCTGGACGCGGGGGCGCAGCGGCTCGATCCGGCGCGGGGCGAAGGCCTTGCCGATGATCCGCCGCAGCCTGGTGTGCTCCGGGGCGTCCATGTTCAGCAGGTTCGCGTCCAGCGCGGGCGGCAGCGAGAAACCGCGGTAACCGCCGGCGGAGTTCTTCTTGTCCAGCGACAGCCGCGGATCGGCCAGCGCGGCGCGGACGTCGGCGTAGCGCGTGACCAGCCAGATCGACGTCCCGTCCGGGGCGGTGGCGCGGTGCACCGGGCCCTGCTCGCGGAGTCGGGCGTAGGTGGCGCGCGGTTCGGTGACGAAGGAGGAGTCGATCTCGATCACGTCCCCGGAACCTACCCGAGTTGTGGGGTCAGCTGCCCGAGACCGTCCCGCAGCGTTCCGCCGCGCTTAACCCGAAGCCGACGACTCCTCCACCTGTCGTCCGCACGCTTTCCGCGCAACTTCGCGATCGGAGGACCTGCATGTTCAACGTTTCCCGGCGACTGCTCGCCGTTGTCGCCTGCGCGGTGCTGCCGCTGGGTCTCGCCGCCTGCGGGCCGAGCGCGGCCAGCGACCAGGGCGGCGCGCGCAACCCGGACGAGCTGGTGTTCGCGTCGATCCCGTCGGAGGACTCCACCAGCCTGGAGCAGGAGTTCAAACCGCTGGTCGACATGCTGGCGAAGGAGACCGGCAAGAAGATCCGGGTGGAGAAGGCCACCGACTACGCGGCGGTCATCGAGGGCCAGCGCACCGGCAAGATCGACATCGCCATGTACGGTCCGCTGTCCTACGTGGTGGCGCGCAACAGCGGGGTGCGGATCTCGCCGCTCGGCGCGCAGGTCGAAACCCCGGGCACGGCTCCCGGCTACCGGTCCTATGGGCTGGTGCGGGCGGACTCGCCGATCCAGCGCCTCGAGGACTTCCGCGGCAAGCGGGTGTGCTTCGTCGACCCGAACTCGACCTCCGGCTACCTCTACCCGAAGGCGGCGCTGCAGACCGCCGGGGTCGACTTCGAGCGCGACGTGAAGCCGGTGATGGCGGGTGGGCACGACGCATCCGCGCTGGGCGTGCAGAGCGGGCAGTGCGAGGCGGGGTTCGCCTACGACGCGATGGTGGACAAGCTGCTGCCGGAGAAGGGCAGCGTCAAGCCGGGTGAGCTGCGGGTGGTGTGGCGCTCGGAGCTGATCCCGGGCTCCCCGGCGGCGATCTCCGACGACCTCGACCCGGCGCTGAAGGCGAAGGTGACCGAGGCGTTCCGCACCAAGGCCAACGCCGACTACCTGAAGGCGAACGGGTTCTGCACCGACAAGTGCGACATCGGCGGCTACTGGGGCTTCGTCCCGGCCGACGACAAGACCTTCGACAGCGTCCGCCAGGTCTGCGACGTCACCCGCGACAAGCAGTGCACCGAGGGCTGATCGGCCCTGGCTGGGGACCGCAGTTTCAATTGAAACTGCGGTCCCCGCTGCATTTCTGCTGGT
>NZ_JBEOVY010000353.1:0-7969 GCF_040295745.1 Saccharopolyspora sp. NPDC002686 | reverse complement strand
AAAATGGACTAGACCAGCTGGGCGGTCAACGGTTTGGCGATGTTGCGAAGCGGGGGAGGGTTGACGCGGCGGGGTGTGGGTCGTTGACTGGACTTGAGGGTCGTGCCGATCGCCGCGATTCCCGTCTGCAGGGCCTGGTTGAAGTTCATCGCGAAGTCCTCGCGGCGGAGCTGGGTCGTGGCCGTCGCCGAGGCGCGGGTGCCGCCCCACGGGTCCGGGCCGACACCGGCGAAGCGGGTGTCCAGGTGCACCGGGCGCGTCACCCCGCACAGCGTCAGCTCGCCCTCCAGGTCCCAGCGGTCACCGCCGCGCGGGCGCAGGGCCGTGGAGCGGAAGGTGATCTCGGGGTGGCGCTCGACGTCCAGGAAGTCCGCGTTGCGCAGGTGGTCGTCGCGCATCCCGTTCGCGGTGTCGATGCTGGACGCGACGATCGAAGCCTCCACAGTGGACGATTCGATCGGGTTGCCGATGCGGATCTCGCCGGAGAACTCGTTGAACCGCCCGCGGATGCTGCTGATCCCCAGGTGCCGCGCGGTGATCTGGATCGACGAGTGCACCGGGTCGATCCGCCACACCCCCGGCGCGGGCAGGTCGGAGCCGCCCGCGCGGCGCAGCTCGACCTCGCCGAGCGTGGCCGCGGTCCCGTCGTGCACCAGCGTGGTCCGCGCGACCGGTTCGTGCCCCACCGCCGTGACGATCGCGGTGTAAGCACCGGCCTTCAGCCCGGTGGCGACCACCGAGCCCTGCGCGTCGCCCTGCACGCGGGCGACCTGGGTGCCGGTGCCGTCGATGACGGTCAGCACCGCCTCGGGGACCGGCCAGCCGTCGCCGCCGCGCACGGTCGCGGTGACCGCACCCGCGCCGGCACCGACGCCGGTCGTTTCGACCTGCTGTTGGCCGAGGTCCATCAAGAACATCTCCTCAGAGCGTGAAGATCGTGTGCGCGGGCGGGGTGAACGGACCGGGGACGGCCCGTTCACCCCGGCACCGCTGCTCAGCCGGCTTCCGGGTAGCCGAGCTCGACGTCGTGCGTGCTCGTCTCGCCGGACAGCTGCAGCGACGAGGCGACCGGCGGGTAGCCGGTGGCGATCACCGTGTACTCGCCGTCGGGCAGGTCGGTGAAGGTGTAGTTGCCGTCGACATCGGTGGTCGCCGCGCCGACGACCGCGCCGCCGGAGTTCAGCAACGTGACCCGCGCGTCCGGCACCGCGACACCGAGGTTGGCCGACCGGACCACGCCGGTGAGCTGCGCACCGCTCTGCAGCATCACGTCCGCGGTGGTCTGCTCGCCGTCGGTCACGGTCACCGAGTTGGCCACCGGCCGGTAGTTCGGCGCGGTGACGGTCAGCGCGTACGAGCCGCCGACCAGGTCGCCGAACGCGTAGTGCCCGTCCGCGGTGGTCACCGAGGTGGCCACCACCTCGCCGCGCACGTCGGTGAGCACGACCATCGCCCCGCCGACGCCGACACCGCCGACGTGCACGAGACCGGCCAGCCGACCGGCGCCGAGCAGCTGGACGTCGTGGCGCACCGGGCGCTCGCCGACCACCACCATCGACGCGGTGGGCTGGTAGCTGCCGCCGGAGGCGATCAGCACGTAGGTGCCGCCGTGGGTGACCGCCAGCTGGAACTGGCCGTCCTGGTCGGTGCGGGCCCGCTCGACCTGCCGCCCGTTGGCGTCGGTGAGGGTGAGCACGACACCGGGCACCGGGCTGCCGACGGAGTCCTGCACGGTGCCGTGCACGTACAGCCCGTCGCCGCCGAGGTCGCCCGCCAGGTGCCTGCCGTTCTGCCGCGGCGACACCGGCTCTGACCAGGCCTGCGAGCGCCTGTCCACAGAGTTGTCCACAGGCTCGGCGGCCAGTCGGACGGTGTCCTGGCTAACGTCTCCAACCTGCGGAGAGCCGTTGGTCGAGGCACCGCCCACCACCGAGTTGTCCACAGGACGGGTGAGGTTGTCCACAGCCTCCTCGTGCGCGGCCACCGCCACCGCCTCCCTTTCCTCGTGACTGTCGATCGTGGTCCGCAGCGGGGTCTCCCGGACGAACAGCACCGCCAGGAAGGTCACCACCGCGATGCAGGCCGAGATGAAGAAGATGTCGCCGATCGCGTCGCCGTAAGCGGCGCGGACGATGACCTGGATCGGCTCCGGCAGGCGGTTGAGGTCCAGGGTCCCGCCGCTCTGGCCACCGGCGGCCTGCGCGGCACCGGGGATCTTGGACAGGCCCTGCACGATGTAGTCCGACACCTGGGTGGCCAGCACCGCGCCGAGCACCGAGACGCCGGCCGAACCGCCGAGGGTCCGGAAGAAGGTGACCACCGAGGTCACCGAACCCATGTCCCGCGCGCTGGTCGAGTTCTGCACCGCGAGCACCAGGTTCTGCATCAGCATGCCGACGCCGGTGCCCATCAGGAACAGGTAGATGCCGACCAGCCACAGCTCGGTCTCGTGGTCCATCGTGCTCAGCAGCCACATGGCCGCGACCATCACGATCGACCCGGACACCAGGAACGGCTTGATCTTGCCGGTGACCCGCGAGATCACCTGGCCGGAGATCGTCGAGGACAGGAACATCCCGCCGACCATCGGCAGCGTCATCAGACCCGCGTGGGTCGGGGTCATGCTGCGCGAGATCTGGAAGTACTGGCCGAGGAACACCGAGCCGCCGAACATCGCGGTGCCGACCGCGACGGTGCCGATGGTGGCCAGCGTGACGGTGGTGTTGCGGAACATCCGCAGCGGCACGATCGGCTCGCTGACCTTCGTCTCGATGATCACGGCGATGATCAGCGCCAGCAGACCGCCGCCGACGTAGGCCGCGGTCTCGACCGACCACCAGTCGAAGGACTTGCCCGCCAGCGAGACCCACACCAGCAGCAAGCTCACGCCGCCGACCAGGAACAGCGCGCCGAACCAGTCGATCTTGACCTCGCGCTTGACGACCGGCAGCTTCAGCGTCCGGCCCAGCACGATGAACGCGATCACCGCGATCGGCACGGTGACCCAGAAGCACCAGCGCCAGCCCAGCCAGGACGTGTCCACGATGAGACCGCCGACCAGCGGGCCGCTGACCGTGGCCACCGCGAAGGTGGCGCCGATGTAACCGCTGTAGCGGCCTCGGTCGCGCGGGGAGACCATGGCCGCGATCACGACCTGGATCAGCGCCTGCAGGCCGCCCATGCCGATGCCCTGCAGGGCGCGGAAACCGATCAGGGTCTCCATCGACTGCGCGAACCCGCCGGCCACCGAGCCGACCGTGAAGATCACGATGGCCAGCTGGTAGAGCAGCTTCTTGCTGAACAGGTCGGAGAGCTTGCCCCAGATCGGGGTGGACGCGGTGGAGGTCAGCAGCATCGCCGTGACCACCCACGTGTACTGCCCCTGGGTGCCGTTGAGGTCGGCGATGATGCGCGGCAGCGCGTTGGACACGATCGTCGAGCTGAGGATGGCGACCAGCAGCGCCAGCATCAGCCCGTACATCGCCCGCAGGATCTGCCGGTGGGTCATCGGCGATTCATCGGCGGACCCGTGCGCATCCCGCCGGGCCGGTGCTTCTCGCACCGCCTCCGTCGAGCTGGTCATCGAGTTCCTTCCCTGGTGGTCTCGGGGCCTGCTTGGCAGATCCCCTCGTCGATCGTGTGGCGGCGGATGTCGTCCATGGCTACCCCCAGCAGCCGGGTCAGCTCGCGGACTTCCGCGTCCTCCCAGCCCTCCAGCGCCCCGGCGATCCACTCCGCCTTCTTGCGTTCGAGTCCGGCGACTTCGCGCTCGCCCTCGGGGGTGGCGCGCAGCAGCGACACCCGCCGGTCGGCGGGGTCGGGTCGTCGGCTGATCAGCCCGGCCTGTTCGAGCTGGCCCACCTGCCGGCTCACCACGGAGGCGTCGACGACGCGGTGGTGGGCGAGGTCGGAGGCCCGGCACTCGCCGCGGAAGACGAGTTCGGTGAGCAACCCGGCCGCGGCGTAAGGCACCTGATCAGCGAAGTGTCCTCGTTGCAGTGCGACCTGCTTGAGCCCCATCAACGCCCGCAACGGGCGGAGCAGTTCACCGCAGGTCTCGAGCTTCGGTCCCATGCGAACCCAATCCTTTAGTTGCTGCACGCAACCATAACCTCAATTGGTTGTAGCACGCAACTTGTCATCCTGTGACCCGCAGCACTGGCGGCCAGAGTGTCGAGTCACTCGACATGTCGAATGACTCGACATATGCTTCGCTCATGGATCACGAACGCCTCACAGCTCTCTCCGCTCTCGTCGCCTGGGCCGATCGCCGAGAACGCCTGGCCGAGGAGCGCGCCGACCTCGTCGCCGCCGCGTGGCGCAGCGGCTCCCGCAACGTCGCGGAGCTCTCCAGGCTGGCGCGGGTCTCGCGCGACACGATCTACGCGGACCTCAAAGCCCGGAGCATCGACGCCTCGGCGCGCGCGCAGGATCCGATCGACGCGGAGGCGGTTCCGGGCGACCAGCTGAAGGCGGAGTCCGTGCGCCCGCTCGCGCAGCTGGTCGACGCGGTGGCCCGCCCGGCGTTCGATCGCGCCCCGGACGACCCGCTCACCCGGGTGACCACCAGCGCGGGCCGAGCCCTGGAAGCGGTGGCGGACGTCCTGTCCCCGCCCACCGACCAGGGGCCGGGCTGGACGCGGGAGGAGCTGCTGCCCGGATTGGCCGACCAGGGAGCCGCGATCACCCACCACGCGCAGCGCGAGCTCGCCGCGAGCCAGGAGCCCGACCAGCTCGCGGAGCGGACCGACTACCTCCACCGCGCGCTGCTGCACCGCGGCAGGAACGCGTCGGCGGAACGCGTCGAGGTGGTGGTCGCGCTGCCCGCCGGAGGATCGACCACCGTCCGGCTGGACCGCGACGAGCGCGGGTGGACCACCCTCAGCGGCGACAGCCCGCTGCTGACCGGCGAGATCGACGGGCTGGACCACCTGGAGGTGCAGCACGCGCTCGCCGTCCTGAGCCGGGTGATCACCCGCAAGCTCGACGAGGGCGCTTTCGTCCCGAAGCGCAAGGACGCGCTGCCCGGAGGACCGGCGGTGCGGCACCGGTCCACTCCGTCCAACGAGGACTAGCCGGCTCCAGCCGGGCTCACATCATGTCGTTGAGCTTGGCCAAGAGCCTGGCCAAGTCCTTCAGGTCATCGGTGGTCCAGCTGGCGAACTGGCCGTGGAGGTGCTTGCGGCGCTCCGCGCGGACCTGGGCGAGGCGTTCGCGGCCGAGGTCGGAGAGCTGGATGCGGCGGGCCCGGCCGTCGTCCGGGTCCGGGACGCGCTCCAGGAGGTTCAGCTCCACCAGCGTCGCGATCTGGCGGCTCACCGTCGACTTGTCCAGGCCGGTGCGGCCGGCCACGTCCATGCCGCGCAGCGGTCCCGCGTCGTCGATCATCAGCAGCAGGCTGTAGGACGCCGGGTCGAGGTCCGGGTGGACGTGCGCCGCGACCGTCGTCGACAGGTTGCGGGCGCGGCGGAACATCATCACCAGCTCGCGCTCGACGTTCTCCGCTGCGGTGCGCCGGTCCACGCCTTCCTCGCGCACACCCTCGGTCGCCCGCGCCTCGTCCTGCTCGATCACAGCTCTCCCGCCCGCGCCTCCGCCGCTCGAAGACGCACCCGCAGCCCGATCACAGGGCCCGAGCACCACGTTAGTCCGTTTCGCCCCACTCCTAGGAGCCGGTATCCGAACCAATTGTGGGCGACGGCGCAGGTGGCGGAACCCCCGCGTCACTTCGCGGAGATCGGCTCCGAGCCGTGCCAGGGCCGCGGGGTGCCCTTGGCCTCGAAGTAGTCGCCGCCCTTGCGCTTGACGTCGTCGGTGCCCCAGGAGCGCTGGCGCAGCACCGGGACCATCCGCGGGATGTGCTTGCGGCAGTGGATGTAGGCCTCCTCGACCTGCACCACCACCCAGCGCTCGGGGGTGCGGCCGCGGTCGAACTCGGCGGGCAGCGCGGGGTGGATCGCGCGCAGGTCGGAGTCGTCGACGATGCGGGCCTTGCCGTTGAGGTGCAGGCCGATCAGGTCGGTCACGAAGTCCACCAGCAGGATCCCGATGTGCGGGTTCTCGCTGATGTTGCCGAGGCTGGCCATCACGCCGTTGCCGCGGTACTCGGGGTAGCAGAGGTGCCGGTCGTCGAGCACTTCGATGAAGCCGGGCGGGCCGACGCGCAGGCTCGAGTCGCACTCGCCGCCGGCGTCGGAGGTGGCCACGAAGGCCATGTCCATCCGGCCGATGAACTCCTTCATCTGCGAGTTCAGGTGGTCGAGGACCTGGTCGTCGTAGAACTTGCGGGCTCGCTTCTCGGTGCCGTAGGCCCGCTGCAGCAGGTGCTCGCCGGACGACCCGGGTAACTGCACCGCGTGGTCTTCGTCGACGAACGGGTCGCGGGGGACTGCGTCCAGCGCGTGGTTCTGCAACGGGGTGGTGGCCTGCCAGGCGTCGGTCGGGGTCGACGGCTCGGACAGCTCGAGGTCCAGCAACGCGTCGTCGGCGGTGCCGGTCGGGGTCGGGTGGTCGGGGCTCACGCGGCTCACCGTGTCACGCCTTCCTCTCCACTCACAGACGTGGATACTAGGTTCCCCCGACAGGTTCATGCACCATCTACCAGTAGTAGTTAACAACCACTCAAAAGTGGCATCAAGGCAGACGCGCCCCGGCGCACGGGTTAGGGTCAGCCCAGTGTCGGGGGGCGCATGCAAGGAGCGGTGTACCCAAGAGGTGCCGCCGCCAACGTGGAGAAGACTGCACCCGAACCATGACAGCGAACGCCGTACTCAGCCCCGGACCACCCCCGAACGAGCCGTCCCGCGAGCCGTCCTCCGGTGTCAGCAAGATGGTTCGACTGATCCGCGAGAGCTTCGAGGTCGTCGAACCGCAGATCGATGAGGTCGCCAAGTTCTTCTACGGGATGCTGTTCAGCCTCTCCCCGGCCACCCGCGAACTGTTCGCGGCGAACATGGAAGTGCAGCGCAGCCGCCTGCTCCGGGCGCTCGTGCACGTCATCCAGATGGTCGACAAGCCCGACGAGCTGCTGCCGTTCCTGCACCAGCTCGGCCGCGACCACCGCAAGTTCGGCGTGGTCGCCGACCACTACGAGGCCGTGGGCACCGCCCTGCTGGCCTCCATCAAGAAGCACGCGGGCGACTCCTGGAACGACACCGTGGAGCGCGCCTGGGCGGAGGCCTACACGGTGATGGCCTCGGCCATGACCGAAGCGGCCGCCGCCGATGACGGCCCCGCCTGGTACACCGGCGAGGTCATCCACCACGAGCGGTTGAGCTGGGACGTCGCGGTGATCCGCGTCCAGACCGACCACCCGATGCCCTACCTGCCCGGTCAGTACGTGAGCGTCGAGGTGCCGCAGCGGCCGCGGTTGTGGCGGTACCTGAGCCCGGCCAACGCGCCTGCCGAGGACGGGATCATGGAGTTCCACGTCCGCTCGGTCGACGGCGGCTGGGTCAGCCGCGCGCTCGTCGGGCACGCCCGCATCGGCGACCAGTGGCGGATCGGTTCGCCGATGGGCCGGATGTCGGTGGACCGGGAGGAATCCGCGGACGTGCTGATGATCGCCGGCGGCACCGGGGTGGCCCCGATGCACGCGATCATCGACGACCTCGCCCAGTACGGCGAGAACCCCCGCGTCCAGCTGTTCTACGGCGGCCGGACCCGCGAGGACCTCTACGACCTGGAGAACCTCCAGCGGATCGCCATGCACAACCCGTGGCTGACGATCACCCCGGTAGTGGAGAACGACCGGGACGCCGTCGGCGTCGAGCACGGCACCCTGCCCGAGGTGGTCACCCGCTTCGGCGCCTGGCAGGACTGGGACGTCCTGGTCAGCGGCTCCCCGGGCATGATCCGGGCAACGGTCTCCCGGATGCTCGTCGCGGGGACGCCCCTCGACAAGATCCACTACGACCCGTTCGCCCTCGACTGAGACGTACAAGCTGAAAGGGCCCCTTCAACCGAGTCC
>NZ_JBEOVY010000352.1:0-7985 GCF_040295745.1 Saccharopolyspora sp. NPDC002686 | reverse complement strand
ATTGAAACTGCGGAACCCAGGCACGGCGGATCGCAGTTTCAATTGAAACTGCGGTCTTCCCGGTGCGGAACGGGCTCGGCTCGATCAGGACGCAACGAGCGCAGGGAAGACTAGATGGCCAAGGTCGCGTGCCCTTACTGCTACCACCGGTTCTCGGCGGGCAGCCTGCGGTTCCAGTGCACCGGTCGGCCCGCGCCCGGGCGCGAGAAGTGCGCCAAGTCGGTGGATCCGGAGCGCCAGCGGCTCACCGGGTTCTCCGGGATGGCCGGCCCGACCTTCGAAGCGCTGGGCCGCTTCGGGCGCAGTCCGCGCAAGGCCGACTGCCCGGATTGCGGGACCAGCAGCGGAATCCGGGCCTGCCCGGTGTGCCACACGCCGCTGCCTGCCAACTTCGCCGACGGCGAGAGCCCGCTGATCGGGGTGGTCGGCGGCAAGAACGCCGGGAAGACCGTGTACACCACGGTTCTCGTGCACGAGCTCCGCAACAATATCCGCCGCCGCTTCGACGCCGACATCTCCTTCGCCGGGGAGCAGGCCGGGGTCGGCACCGCGCAGTGGCTGGAGCGCTACGAGCAGGCGCTGTTCGACGACCAGTCGCTGTTCGAGTCCACCACCAGTTCCGCCGACGGCATCCGGACCCCGCTGGTGGTGCAGTGGCGGCAGCCGCGCGTCCAGCTGGGCAGACGCGTGCACCGGACGACCACGCTGTCGTTCTACGACGCGGCCGGTGAGGACATGACGAGCCAGGAGTTCGTCAACAGCCAGGCCTACCTGACCTCGGCGGACGGGCTGATCGTGCTGCTCGACCCGTTCCAGCTGCCCGGCGCGGCGGACCGGATCGCCGTGCCCGACGCCGGTCGCCGCGACGCCGAACCGCCGATCGGCGTGCTCAACCGCGTGACCGAGATGCTGCGCTCCAGCACCGGGCTCGGCGACGGCAAGCAGTTGCGCACCCCGATCGCGGTGGTGTTCTCCAAGATCGACGCGTTCTTCGGGATGCTCGGCGCCGACCACCCGCTGCTGAGCCCGCCGAGAACCGGCCCGGAGTACGACGAAACCGCTGGTCAGAACACCGACGAGCACCTGAGGGCGCTGCTGGCGGAGCTCGGTGCCGACGACGTCGACGCCCACCTGCGGGCGCACTACCGGACGTTCCGCTACTTCGCGGTGTCTGCGCTCGGCGCGGAGCCGGACTACCGCAGCAAGCAGATCGACCCGGCCGGTGTGCGACCGTTCCGCGTGGACGAACCACTGCTGTGGCTGCTCAGCAACTTCAAGGTCATCGATCGGAGCCGAGCATGAGCGCGCGGGAATTCCACTCGTTGTACTACACCGATTGCAGTCCCGGTCAGGGCCTGCGCGGCGGTGCCGGGTTCCAGTTCCAGGCGGTCTCGCCGGGGACGACCGACGAGATGATGAGCGTGGTGCAGCGCTCGGCGCTGTACGAGGCACCGGTCGGGTGGATGCGCGAGCAGCGCCCGGTCGAGGAGTACCCGCCGTCGCTGGTCCACGTGCACAACGGGGTTTACGCCACCGCGCGCGGCATCTACCTGGGCGCGGAGACCGGCGGGGTGCGGGAGGGCAACCAGTTCACGCACGCGCTCGTGGCCACCGATTCCCAGCTGTACGGACCGATCCGGCCGGCGCAGCTGTGGGGCGCGCCATGGTGGGTCGAGCAGCCCGCGCCGAGCACCGAATGCCCTGCCGTGTCCGCCGAACCCGAGGCCGGGCCGTTCGGGGTGGAGGCGCTGCGGGAGTGGGTGCGCGGGCAGAAGGACGGTGAGTCCTGGCTGCTCGCAGTGCATTCCGCGATCGACCGGGTGCACGACGAGGGCGCGCCGCGCGTGGTGTTCGTCAGCGACGACGCCGACGCGGTGGTGCGCTGGATCGCCGCTGCGACGCTGCTGCTGCCGCAGGAGCGGGCGCTGAAGGTCGGATTCCGGGTGTTCGCGACCAACCCGCAGTTCAGCGCGCAGGAAGTGCTCGCGTTGCACCCGGACTGGGCGGGCTCGCTGGCCGATCCGGAGCGGCACACCGAGTTCGCGGTGTTCAACCTGGTCACCGGCAAGTACCGGGAGGCCGAGCACAGCGACTCCGCGCGGCACTGGGTCTCCCGATTCCTCAACACCGACCCCTACGACGTGGTGGACGCGATCGAGCTGTCCCACCAGTTCGCGCGAGGCCGGAGTACGGACCGCCCGGGCACCGCGGACCGGTTGGCCGCCGGCGTGCTGGCGCTGGACGAGGCGGTGACCGGGGCGGAACCGGCCTTGGCGCTGGCCGAGTGGCTGGCAGAGCCACCGGCCGTGTCCGCGGCGGAGATGCTGGATCCGGTGCTGACCGCGGTCCTGGACTCCGAACCGGGCACGCCGGTGCTGGCCAAGCTCGCCGACACCGACCTGGAGCAGTCCGGGCAGGTGCGAATCGCGTTGCTGCGCGCGGAGATCGACGAGATCCTGCGCGGCACACCCGCCGACACTCGGGCTCCGCTGAAGGCCCGCGCGTGGAGTCCGGACGAGGCCGAGCAGGCCGCTGTGCTGGTGGAGTCCGCGGCCGGTGCGGTGCTCCCGGAGCGGATGGATCTGCTGCTGCGCACCGCGACCCGCTTCGACGTGCGGCCCCGGTTGGGCAACTTCACCGAGGCGGCCGGGCGGTTCGCGGACTGGTGGGCGCACCACCCGAACGCCGGAGTCGACCCGGAGCGCTGGCCGTGCGGCCCGGAGCTCGTCGACCTCCTGCGCGACGTGCTGGCGCGCCGACTCGAAGGGCCGCGGGCGGACGAGGTCTCCAAGGACATCAAGGAGCACTGGTGGCGGTTGCTGGCCCGCACCGCCACCGACCCGTTCAGCCCGTTGGACCGCGCGATCGCGGCAGCTGCGGTGGCCGCGGGCGGTTCCGTGCGGAAGGAGACCATCGCGGTCTTCCGCGAGCAGATGCGCGCGCCGGAACGGCCCGGAACCGGTGAGGCGGTGTTCGACGCGCTGTTCGGCGATTCGGCGCCGACGTTGGTGGAGCTTTCCGACTTCCTCGCCGAGGTGCCGTCCACCTCGGTGTCGGATGCGTTGGCGCAGCGGGCTTTCGGGGTGCTGGTGAAGTCCAAAGTGTCCGGACGCTACCTCGACGTGCTGCGCGGGCTCAGCCACCACATCGGCGACCGGCAGGACCTGCGCAAGCTGTGGGAGGACGACAGCCGCCTGCGCGTCTGGCTGGCCAACTACCGCCGCAAGGGCGCGGAAGTGGGAAATCCTGGCGACATCTCGGAAGACGTGCTCGCCGCGCGCGCCGGGAAGATCGTCGAGGCGCTGCTCGACACCGATCCGCAGGTCTCGGCGGAGATGGCGATCACCAGCGGCGAACCGCTCCAGCAGACCCTGATCCGCGAACTGCCCGCGGTGTGGAACGACGAGGACGTCGCGACGGAGCGCCAGGACCGCGCCGTCATGCTGGCGTTCGTGGCGGCCTGGTCGGACGAGGCGACCGGCACGGTGCGCGCGGCCTTCGACCGCGAGCTCGAGGCCTGGATGCACGCGCACAAGCAGACCGACTACCGGCGCGTCAGCAAGTTGCTGCGCAGCGTGGAAGCCGACCACGCCGCGGCGTGGCACGAGTGGTTGCGGGAAACAGCCCAGCGCAAGCCGAAGGAGGCGCGCACCCGCCAGGTCGCGCGGCGGCTGTTCGGCAGACGGGAGCGGTGAATGCCCTACCTGCTGCTGTTCGGCGGGCTGGCCATCGGCGGGGTGTTCGTCCTGCTGCTGATGTCCGCGGTGGCCACCGCCCTGTCACCGCTGCTGTTGCTCGGCGGGGTCGGAACAACCCTGGTCATCGCGCTGCTGACGCTGCTCGACCGCGGCCCGAAACGGCCGCTCCTGGCCACGCCTGACGATGTCGTCGGAGGAACAGGCGGACTGCGCGCGCCGAAAGGGCCGTTCGCCCGCGACTGGGCTTGGCCGGGATACCTGGTCACGCAGTGGCGGCGCGATCTGGCGGCGATCCTCGGCGGTTGGGGCGGGTTGGTCGCGCGCATCTGGAGATGGGCGTTCGGGCCCGGACAGCTCGGTGCGCAGCGCTGGGTTCGCGTCCTCGCCACCCTCTTCCTGGCCCCGGCGTTCCTGGTCGGCGGTGCGGTGGGGGCGGTGCAAGCTCTCGTCCTCAGCGTCGTCGTGCTGCTGCTGGGCTGGCTCGGCTGGGGTGCGGCGATCGGGTTCATGCGCGGATGCGACAACGCCGTGCGGAAGCTGCGCCGGGCCAGCGCCAGCTGCCCGACCTGCTACCACGTGACACCGGTGCCGGCGTACCGGTGCATCGGGTGCTCGGCGGTGCACCGCGACCTCCGTCCCGGACTGCTAGGTGCGGTGTGGCGGACCTGCGGCTGCGGACGACGTCTGCCGACGACGGTGCTGCGGGCGTCCCGGCGGTTGGAAGCGCTCTGCCAGCGCTGCGAACGGCCGCTGCGCGGCGGGTCCGGCGCGGTCACCGACGTCCGGATCCCGGTGTTCGGCCCGGTTTCGGCGGGCAAGACCCGGTTGGTGCACGCGGGGCTCGTGGCGCTGCGCGAGCTGGCCGCGGCCGACGGCGCCCGGTTGGAGTTCCTCGACGAGACCAGCCGGGAGGCCTTCCAGCACGGGGAACAGCTGGTCACCAGCGGCGCCAACACCACGAAGACCCCGGCCGGGCAGCTGCCCGCGGCGATCACCGCCCAGCTGGTGAAGTCGCGGGGGAAGGCGCTGCTGCACCTGTTCGACGCGGCGGGGGAGTTCTTCCAGGACCGCGAGGACAACAGCGAGCTGGAGTTCCTCGACCACGCCGGCGGACTGGTGTTCGTGATCGACCCGTTCACCATCGGTTGGGTGCGCGACCAGCTCGGCGGTGCCCTGGAGTCGCGCCTCGCCGAAGCGCACCCGGCCAGCGGCGATCCCGAGCAGATCTACCACGTCACGGCGCGGCGGCTGCGGGACTACGGGGTGGAAACCGGCAAGCGCGCGCTGGCGGTCGCCGTGGTCAAGGCGGATCTGCTGGTCGATCTGCCGTGGGCGGCGGACCTGTGCGCGGGCTCGGTGCGGGAATGGCTGGTCACCGCGGGTCTGGACAACTTCGTGCTGGCGGCGGAGCGGGACTTCGCGGAGGTCCGCTTCTTCGTGGTGTCCTCGGTGACCGGAACCCGGCCCGGACACCGGATGACCCCGGCCGCACCGTTCCGGTGGCTGCTGGGCCGCGGTGGTTTTCCGCTCGGCGACGACGAGGAGAAGAAGGCGGCCGTATGAGCGGTAACGGCATATTTCCCATTCATACCGCCGATCGCAGATCCCTGGAGGCGGCATGAACGCCCGGCCACCGGTCGGCCACCGGGTCTTCCGCTGGGTGTTGGTGGTGGTCTTCGCGGTTGCGCTGCTGCTCAGCACCTATTGGCTGCTCACCGATTACGTCCAGTCCTTCACCACGCCCTGAGCCGTGGGAATGCCGGAATTGTCCGGCGGTGATTGGGAAATTCGCAGTGCGAAAAACGTGATCTGGTGCACCCCGGGTGTAGGGGTGGTCACGTTGTGATAACAATGAGCTCGTTAGGAGAGATAATCAGCTTGGAGGTTGCCGCGCACAACCATCAGGGCACGACCACGTGACGGTGGTCCGCGGCGCAAAGGGTGCACCGGAGTCTGGAGGTTGGCATGGTCGCGGCGCTGAAAGCGCACGCAGCATGGTTGGTGAACGCGCTGGGTGTGAACCGGAATCCATTGCGCAGGCCCATCGACCGGCTGGCAGCGGGGATCACGGTCCTGCTGCTCATGGTGGCCCTCATCGCGATCCCGGTGGCGGGCATGCTCGGCTTCTCGCTGCACAGCGACCTGACCCAGCGCGCGGCGCAGTCCGCAGCGACCACCCGCCCGGTGGACGCGGTGCTGACCACCGCCCCGGAGATGGATATCCCGGTCTCCGAGGTCTACAGCCACGACGCGCTCAGCTCCACCGCCGTCGCGGAATGGCGCACCGGTCTCCACACGAACAGCGCGACCGTCCAGGTCCCGGCCAACGCCTCGGCCGGTGAGACGGTGACCGTGTGGGTCGACGAAGCGGGCAACCGCGTCCCGGCGCCCGCCAGCAGCGGTTCGATCGTGACCTCGGCGATCTTCGCCGCGATCCTCACCCTCGTCGTCGCGGAGCTGGCCTGCATCGCCCTGATCACCGGCACCCAAGGCCTCGCCCGTCGGCTCAGCATGCGCACCTGGGACCGCGAATGGCTCTACCTGCAGCACGGCGGGAAGTCTTCCCAGCTCTGATTTCGCAGGTCATCGCCCGTGAGCACTTTGGGTTGCCATAGCCACCCAAAGTGCTCACGGGCTTTTACCAGGCGAAACGGGCGGAGCTTCCGGCAGGCCCCATCAGTTGGGGCTGGGGGCGATCGCTGCGCGGTAGGGGGCCAGCATCCTGGTGAGCCAGGCTTCGCCGATCGGGGTGTCCAGGTCGATCTGGAGCTCCGGTTCCGCGCCTTCCAGCGCATCGGCGCAGCGGTCGCCGAACAGCACCACGGCGGGGTTCCCGGTGTCCCTCTTGGAGGGCCAGATCAGGCCGTCCGCCCACGGTGCCTGCGAGCGGATCCACGCCGCCCAGCGGCGCGTGTGCGGGTAGGCGTCCCGGCCCTCGGCATCGACCAGCCAGGAATCCTGCGCCACCGCAGCCAGATCCGGCGCCGTCAGCAGGCTGACCAGGGTCAGCTCCCGGTTGGTGCGCACCGAGCTGAACCGGCGGCCGGCGATCTGCTGGCGGCGGATCAGCCGCTGCCCGTCGCCGTCGAACCCGAGGTTGCGCAGCAGCACCTCGGCCAGCGCGGTCGTCGTGTGCAATCCGGCGTAGTAGCTGGAGAACGGGTCGTCCGGGGTTCCGTCGAACCGGCCGCCCGGCGATCCGAAGCTCACGTGCGCGGGCTTGAACTCGGCGGCGTGGCGCTTGCGCTCGTGGATCCGGAACAGCTCGGTGTCGGCGGGCACGGCGTGCCGGTTCGGGGTGGCGGCGTACTGCAGGGGAGGGGAGGCCTGCGGCATGCTCACACCTCCGCCGACTCGTCGCGGGCGGCCTCGACCAGCACGTCGTCGTCGACCTGGCCGAGCAGCTGGGCGGGCACGCCGCCGAGCCAGTCGTTGGGGCCGAGCCACCAGTCCGCCGCGCCCCACGGGTCCGCTGCGGCCTGCAGCTGGCGGTTCACGGCGCGCACCGGTTCGCGCGGCGACCCGTCGGCGTCGAACTGGAACGCGGGCCACCGGTCGTCACCGGTCCCGGAAGGCAGCCGGATCAGGTCCGGATCGGCCGGGTCGACCCCGGCGGCCGCGATCTGCTGCGCGTCCAGCGATTCCACCGCCCGCAGCCGGTCCAGCCGGGGACTCGGCGCGGAGCCGGTCAACCGGTCGCGCAGCCCGGTGCTCAACTGCTCCCAGGCCACCTCGGGACGGCGGAACCGCGACTCCGGTTCGGCCAACGCCCGCCGCACCGGGTGCTCGACGGGCAGCACGTCGCCGAGCAGCCCCGCGATGTCCTCGGCGACCATCGCGGCGGTGTCGGCATCGGCTTCCTGCAGCTCGGCGACCAGCGAGACCAACCGGGTGAACGTCTCCGGATCCAACCGATCCGCCACGTCGTCCCACTCGGCGGTCAGCGCGTCCAACATCCCCTGCTGGCTCACGACGTCCTCCTCGCCGCAAATTCAATGGAAATCAGACGTCCGATTTCCATTGAATTTGCGGGGAGTTGTCCACAGGTACCGGCGTGTCGGGTGCGGACACGCCGGTGAGGCGCAAATTCCATTGAGCCTTTTTCATCCTGCTCGGACTGCGACCGCGAGGCACGACCGGCACCGCGCGGTGAGGGCCGCATGCGCCGCCAGGCGCATAGCCCACGCTCGCAGCTTGCGCCGCCGCGGGTTCTCAGCGTTCGCCTGGCGAGGACGGCCCGACTGCCGTGTATTGGCATACATAAAGTCGGGCACCCGGAGTCCAGGC
>NZ_JBEOVY010000351.1:0-8030 GCF_040295745.1 Saccharopolyspora sp. NPDC002686 | reverse complement strand
TTCTCAGCGTTCGCCTGGCGAGGACGGCCCGACTGCCGTGTATTGGCATACATAAAGTCGGGCACCCGGAGACCAGGCGGGCGCTGAGGTTCCGCCACCCGCACCGCCACGCAAAACGAGTGCTTCAGACAAACAAGACAGGCGTGAGTTTCGGGGGCGGGTTAGGTGGGCACTTGGTGGGGCATGGACCACCTGAGCTTCCGCTTCGAGCTGGCGCAGCAACTGCGGGTGGACTCCGTGCGGTGCAGCAGTGCTGCCGGGTCCGGCCATCCCACCTCCTCCATGTCGGCCGCCGACCTGATGGCCGGGCTGCTGGACGGACATCTGCGGTTGGACTTCGACCACCCGGAAGACCCCCGCAACGATCACCTGATCTTCTCCAAGGGGCACGCCTCACCTCTGCTGTACTCGTGCTTCAAGGCGGTCGGTGCGATCGACGACGCCGAGCTGATGACCTTCCGCGAGTTCGGCAGCCGGCTGGAGGGGCATCCGACTCCGATCCTGCCCTGGGTCGACGTGGCCACCGGGTCGCTCGGCCAGGGGCTGCCGATCGGGGTGGGCGTGGCGCTGGCCGCGCAGCGGCTGGACCAGCTGCCCTACCGGGTGTGGGTGCTGTGCGGGGACAGCGAGATGGCCGAGGGCTCGGTCTGGGAAGCGCTGGAGCACGCCGGGTTCGAGCAGCTGGACAACCTGATCGCGCTGGTCGACGTCAACCGGCTGGGCCAGACCGGGCAGACCATGCACGGCTGGGACCTCGACGCCTACGCCGACCGCGCGCGGGCTGCCGGGTGGCGGGTGCTGGAGATCGACGGCCACGACCCGGAGCAGATCGAGACCGCGTTGAAGGACGCCGAGGACGGCGACGGCCGTCCGGTGGCGGTGCTGGCGGCGACCAAGAAGGGCAGGGGCGTCGCCGAGGTCGAGGACAAACCGGGATTCCACGGCAAGGCGCTGGTGCACCCGGAGGAAGCGATCCAGGAGCTCGGCGGGCTCCGCGACCTGCGGGTCACCCCGGCCAAACCCACCACCACCGCGCAGCCGCACGTCTTCGAGGTGCGCGGCGGCGGGCTGCCCGCCTTCGAGCCGGGCACCAAGGTCGCCACCCGCAAGGCCTACGGCGAGGCGCTGCGCGCGCTCGGCGATCGCCGCGGGGACGTGGTGGCGCTGGACGGCGAGGTGGGCAACTCGACCTTCGCCGAGATGTTCCGCGATGCCCACCCGGACCGCTACTTCGAGATGTACATCGCCGAGCAGCAGATGCTGGCCGCCGCGGTGGGCATGCAGGTGCGCGGGTGGCGACCGTTCGCCTCGACCTTCGCCGCTTTTCTGTCCCGCGCCTACGACTTCATCCGGATGGCCGCGATCAGCCGGGCCGACCTGTGCTTGATGGGCTCGCACGCCGGGGTCGCCATCGGCGAGGACGGGCCGTCGCAGATGGCGCTGGAGGACTTGGCCGCGTTGCGCGCGGTGCACGGCAGCACCGTGCTGTACCCGTGCGATGCGAACCAGACCGTGCAGCTGGCCGCGGCGATGGCCGACCGGCCCGGGATCAACTACATGCGCACCAGCCGCGGCGCCACCCCGGTGATCTACGCGCCGGACGAGGAGTTCCCGATCGGCGGCTCCCGGGTGGTGCGCGAGGGCGACGACATCACGCTGGTCGGCGCCGGGATCACCTTGCACGAGTCCCTGCAGGCGGCGGAGATCCTCGCCGCGGAGGGCGTCCAGGCCCGGGTGATCGACCTGTACTCGATCAAGCCGGTCGATGCGGAGACGTTGCGCAGGGCTGCGACCGAGACGCGCGGTCTGGTCACGGTGGAGGACCACTGGCCGGAAGGCGGGCTCGGCGAGACCGTGCTCAGCGCGCTGGCCGGGGTCGGTGCTCCGGTGCACGTGCTGGCGGTGCGCATCATGCCTGGTTCGGGGACGCCGGCGGAGCTGCTCGGGCAGGCCGGCATCGACGCGCCCGCCATCGCCGCCGAGGCCAGGGAACTGCTCAAGGCGCACCGCTGATTCGCGGTTCCCGCAGGTGATGGGCGGGTAGTCGGATGTCGTCCCGGCCGGGAGGCGAGTGATGGCGTCCTTACCCGATCGCGCGGAGCTGCTCCGGTTCCTCTGCCACGTCCGATTTCCGGCGACCAAGCAGGAGATCCACCAGCAGTGCGAGGCGCTGGGCGCGCCCGCCGCGCACTTGGCCCGCCTGCGGACGCTGCCCGAAGGCACCTACGTCGAGCCCGACACGGTCCTGCAGGCCCTGCCGCACCCGTGAATCGTCCACATCGGACATCTGGTTCAGGTTCGCCCTTTTCGCCTGCCCCGCCACCAGAGCGCACCGGCGCTCGCGACGGTGACCGCGAACAGCGTGATCGAGCTCAGGACCAGTCCGCTGACCAGGCACAGCGCGGCCAGCAGCACGAGGAGCGCGAACACCAGGAACACCAGCACCCGGCGAACTCCGGTCCAGTCCCGGCGCCCGTCGAACCTCTCGAACTTCTCCGCCAGCCGAGGATCGCCGGACATCAGCGCCGATTCGATCTCGGCGAGCCTGTCCCGCTCATGCCTGCTCAACATGACGAGCTCCTAGCGACGTTCCCTGCGACCCCAAAGAGGTACCCGCCCCCCATCTGACTGAAGCCCGGAAGGGCCCATACAGATTGGCACGGCAGACTTCGCCGCCCCACGCGACGACCGGGTGATTTTCAGTCACGGAACGTGATCTTGAGCGATCACGTTTCGTCACACCACGTGGTCGGGCGTCCGGGGCGAACGGACCGCTCGCCTCGGCTGGCGTTCTGAGCGGTCCGTTCGCCCCGACCGGTCACGGCGTCGAGCAGGCCCCCGCGGAGCACTCGGTCAGCCAGTTCGCCCAGTCCTGGTCGTAGCTCGTGCCGATGGTCCCGGTGAGGAACTCGCGGGCACCGGCCCAGTCCCCCTTCCGGTACATCCCGAGCACGGTGCCGAGCTCGTCCGGATGGCGCACGAACATGTACCGCACCGCCAGGTAGCCCCACCGGTAGACGCGGTTGGTGTCGGCGTTGTCGTAGGTGGTGTCCCACAGCTCGCTGAGCCGGTAGGTCTGCTTGCCCGCCTCCTCGATCGCCTCCGGGTAGGCCTGCTGCCGGTAGCTGTACGAGATGTACTCGCCGATGCCCTCCAGCCACCACACGGTGGGCGTGCTGGTCGACTCCGCGAAGTCGCCGTGCATGTCGAAGCGCCCGTCGAGGTAATGGGTGTACTCGTGGTTGAGGTTCCAGATCTCGAAGTCGGGGCGCTCCCAGTCGGCTTCGTGGGCGATGAACCGCGGCTGGTTGCCGGGCTGGGCCGGGTCGCCCTCCAGGTACATGCCGCCGTTGTTGGTGTCGATGCCGTAGATCGCGCCGGCGTAGGTCTGGTAGTCGCCGCCGGAGTCGAAGACGACCACCTCGATGGTGGTGTTGTTGTCATCGGCGACCGGCTGGCCGCCGGACTGGACCTTGTCGTGGAAGAAAGCGTCCTGGCCGGTGAGGCTGGTGCAGGTGGCGTCCAGCTCTTCGGCCGACATCTGCTGGGCGCGGATGCCGATGCTCGGACTGCAGGTGTGCTGGACGGTCAGGACCGCGTCGATCAGCCGCTGCTGCAGGTCGCAGGTGCCGTACTCGGCGCAGTTCTGGCCGTCGTGGAAGTCGACCACCTCGGCGATGCCGACCCACAGCGGCGCCGTCGGACCGGTCAGCCGGCTCTTGCCGAGCAGGTCCTTGAGCATCGGCCGGACCTGGTCGCGCAATGCTTCGTGCTGGCTGAAGCGGGCGAGTTCGCGGCCCGCGTTGGCGGTCAGGAACCCGCTGTCGCCGCCGAGCAGGTCGAGGTGCTGCGCGGCGAAGGTGTGCAGCGTTTCCAGGACGCTGGGGTCGGCGTGCACGGCGTCGACGAAGTCCGGGAACTGGTGTCCGCGGAACAGCACCGTGTAGACGTTGTTGACCGCGTTGAGCATCCACCAGTACTGGTCGTAGGACGAGTCGTAGGCGGTGAGCAGCCGCTTGACGACGTCCAGGTACCGGCCGTTCTCCGCTGAGCTGTCGACGAGCGTCACCGATTCGGCGAGCACCTCGCCGCTCTCGTCGCTGACCGTCCCGGACTTCTCGTTGGCGAAGAACGCGTCCAGCGCGCCCTGGACCGCTGCCTTCAGCGCCGGTCCGTAGTCGCCGACGCTCTCCGGATCGCCGTACTGGACGTAGTACCCGGCGCGCAGGAACAGCACGAGCTGCGCGGTGCTCGTGCTGTTGTCCCCGGGATAGGCGACGGCGTTGTCCCGGTAGGCGTTGGCGACGGTGACCATCTGCTCTTCCCGGAACGCGCCGTGCGCGTCCGCGCCGGAGAGGCCGAACAGGGTGTTGATGCAGTCGGTCGTCGCGGCCTTGATCTCGCCGACCAGTTCCGCGCCGGTGGTACCGGTGAACCGCGACGCGTCGCAGTCCGCTTGCGCCGGCTGCGTCGAAGGCCGTGGCCGGAACGGGAATTCCTGCGGTTCGGGGTGCTCGCGGGGGTTTCCGACCGGCAGCGGTGGGCGTTCGGAGGCGTCCAGCACTCGGGGATCGGAAGTTTTGCTTGTTGCCGCTGGGTTTTCGGCCAGGGCGGGCGCAGCGGGTGGGACCAGGCTCAGGGCCAGGACGAGTAGCACGGCGCGGAGCACTGCGGAACTCCGCCGACCGGCCGCACGGGGTGCTCTGATCGGCACGTTCGACCTCCTGCTCGGGGGCTCGGGGTGGGAGAACGCGCGCACGCAAGGGGAATTCTGGCAGCCAGCGGTGATCTGTCGTCATAAGCCGGGATATAGAGTTCCGCTATGACGATCGAGATCCGCCAGCTGCGGATGATCTGCGCGATCGCGGAAACCGGCAGCATCACGCGCGCCGCGGCCCGGTTGGAGCTCACCCAACCCGCGCTGAGCAACCAGCTGCAGGCGATCGAGAAGATGCTCGGCGATCCGCTGTTCGTGCGCAGCAGAACCGGTGTGGTGCCGACGGATTTCGGCCGCCGGACCGTCGACCGGGCGCGGATCGTGCTGTCGGAAGTGGATTCCCTCTTCGGCGCGGCGGGCAGACCGTCGCCGTCGACCGAGCCGCTGCACCTCGGATGCGCGCACCTGGCGTGCGTGCCGAGCGTGGTGGACCGGATGCAGGACGGCCGGTTGGGGCAGTCTGTGATGCTGCACGTCGAATCTTCCGCTGCGGTGCTGGCGGATTCGCTGTCCCGGGGACGCTACGACGCGGGATTGGTTGCCAACGCTGAAGGTTTCTCCCTCGCGTTGGAACGCCCGGTGATCAGCCGCGTGCTCGTGCCGCGCTACCCGTGGTTCGTCGCGCTCGCCGCCGACCACTGGGCCGCCGACCGCGACGAGGTCCGGCTGGCCGATCTGGCGGACGAATCGTGGATCGGACCGCCCGGAGCCGACGACGGTTCGCTGGCGGTGTTCCGCTCTGCTTGCCTGGACGCCGGTTTCGAACCGCGGATCCAGTTCGAGGCGCCCAGCGGCGGGGCGCGCGAACTCGTCGCGCGCGGCTACGGAATCCGGTTGGTGGAGCCCACGTTCGCCGTCCCGGAGGGCACCGCCGTGCTGCCGCTGGCGGGAGATCCCCTGGTCGCCCGGCTGGCGGTGGCCTGGCGCCCGGACCGCCTGACCAGAGCGCAGGCGGACGTCCTCTACCAGGACCTCGCGCAGGCCTACCTGGCGCACGTCCCGGACAACCCGGCCTTCCACCGCTGGTGGAACGCCCACCCCGAAGTCCACCCGGTCCTCTGAGCCGCGGCCGGGGTTCCGCAAATTCCATTGAATTTCGAGGTCCGATTTCAATGAACTTTTTTCATCCTGATCTTTGCTGGTCAGGGTGGAGGGGGGCTTGGGTATGAGTGAAGCTCCTGGTAGATGGATCGTCGACCAAGATCAACCCAGGACCACCAGGAGCTTCGGGTGTTGTTGTATCCGTCGGCGATCGATCTGTCCAGCACGACCCTGCGGTATGTCGCCGATGTGCTGCGGGCTCATCACAAGGCGGCGGGGACGCGGTGGCGCAAGCTGGCCGCGCACGAGCAAGCACTGCTGGTGCTGGTGTTTCTGCGCAACGGCGACACCTACGCGCGGCTGGCCGCCGGGTTCGGTATCGGTGTAGCCACCGTCTACCGCTACATCCGCGAAACCACCCGGCTGCTGGCTGCTCGTGCCCCCTCGCTGACCGCCGCGTTATGGCGACTGGCCTGGACGTTCACCAACTTCGCCATCCTGGACGGCACCGTTATCCGCACCGACCGCATCGCCGCGAACCGGCCGTTCTACTCCGGGAAACACCGCTATCACGGCATCAACCTGCAAGGACTCACCGATCCTCACGGCAACCTGATCTGGATCTCCAGCGGGATCCCGGCCGGGCTGGTCAACGACACCAGCGCCGCTCGCATCCATCACATCCCCGAACTAGCCGATCAGGCCGAGATCCTGCTGCTGGCCGACCGCGGCTATCACCAGATCGCCGAGGGCGTGATCACCCCGTACAAAAGCTGGTACGGCAAACTCACCGAGTCCTACCTCGAGGCCAACACCGCCCACGCCCGCATCCGCTGCCAGGGCGAACGCGGCTTCGCCACCCTCAAAAACTGGCACGTCCTCGACCGCGTCCGCTGCTGCCCACACCAAGTCGGCACCCTCGCCCAAGCCATCCTCGCCCTCCAGCACGAAGCAGGATGAAAAAGGCTCAATGGAATTTTGGTCGCGGCCGGTGACCGCGTCCGACTGAACCCCACGGACGACCTGTGTCCGAGGTTCCGGCCAGCGACACCGTCGCGCAGAACAGGCCTGGAAAACCCCTCGCGGTGGCGCCGGCGGTGTGACGTGGCGCAGGGCACACTGACCGGTCGGTATGTCTGTGGTACGTCTACTGGGACGCCCCTGAACAGGTGGCGGGCTCGGAGGTGTGGTCATGGGCGACGCGCGGCACGAGTGGATGCGACCCGGTGCGCACGAGGTCGCGCCCGGGGTGCACCGGATCCCGCTCCCCCTTCCCAACGACGGTCTGCGGGCGGTCAACGTCTACGCGATCAGCGACGGCGACGGGCTCACCCTGGTCGACGGCGGCTGGGCGCTGGACGAGGCGCGCGAGCAGCTCACCGCCGGGTTGCGGAAGATCGGCGCTGGGCTCGGCGACATCAAGCGGTTCCTGGTCACCCACGCGCACCGCGACCACTACACGCAAGCCGTCGCCGTGCGGCGCGAGTACGGATCGCGGGTGCTGCTGGGCGAAGGCGAGCAGCACACGATCCGCAAGCTGATGGATCCCGGGCACACGCCGCTGGACAAGCAGGTCGAGCTGCTCACCGCGTGCGGCGCGAAACCGGTGCGGGACGCGGTGATCGCCGCCCGCGGCACGAAGTACCGGTCGACCGACTGGGAGGAGCCCGACGAGTGGATCACCGAGTCCACCGACGTCGACCTGGCCGACCGACCGCTGCGCGCCCTGCCGACTCCCGGCCACACCCGCGGCCATGTGGTGTTCGTCGACGGCTCGAGCGGGCTGCTGTTCGCCGGTGACCACGTGCTGCCGCACATCACCCCGTCCATCGGTTTCGAGCAGGCACCCAGCGAATCGCCGCTGCGCGACTACATGGCCTCGTTGCGGCTGGTCCGCGCGCTGCCGGACATGCGGCTGCTGCCCGCGCACGGCCCCGTGACCGACAGCGTGCACCAGCGGATCGACGAGCTGCTCGACCACCACGACCGACGCCTGGCGACCACGGCCGACGTCGTCGCGCGCGGTGCCACCACCGCCTACGAAGCAGCACGCGCGTTGACCTGGACCCGCCGCGAACACGCCCTGGACGACCTGGACCCGTTCAACCAGATGCTGGCGGTCCTGGAAACCTCGGCCCACCTCGACGTGCTGGTCCTGCAGGCCAAACTCCGCACCGAGACCATCGACGGCGTCAAGCACTACACCGCGGCCTGACCCGGTCCGGTCCGCAGTTTCAATTGAAACTGCACCTCGCCGGACCGCAGTTTCAAT